>JAHHUJ010000083.1 GCA_020024075.1 Psychrobacter sp. | reverse complement strand
ATTCTACTAAGTTTATCATTAAACTAATATCTAAAATTTTTTAAAGCCCATTAACCTAAGCTCAATGAGTGTCAAAGATACAAAACAAAAGAAGTTAGAGGTGATTTTTAAAGTCGAAGCTAGGTATAGACAAACATCAAATTTTTCACTATTAGCCCTAATTATTATTGACTCAATCTGGTTGGTTTTGAGCTGTTAATTATCGGTTAATTAGTTTTTAATTAGCTTAGCGTGTAGCCAGAATCCTGCTAACATCGCCACCACAAAAAGCATTGACTCGGTATAGCCCGCTAAAGCGGTCACCAATGCAGGGGCTGGGCAAAATCCTAACATTCCCCAACCTACCCCAAATATTAAGCTACCAATGACAAGTTGGGGCGTAATTTTGGTAGCGGTTGGTAACTCAAAGCTACCGTTATTTAATGCCCTCTCGCCTTTACTGATGCGCGACTTAACATAAAAAAACGTTGGCATGGCAACAGCAATACCGCCTCCCATCACTAGGCCCAATGACGGATCCCAGCCGTGGAACAAACGTAAGAAACCCAGAACTTTTTCTGGGTTGACCATTTGTGAAACAATCAACCCTATAGCAAAGATAATGCCGGATAAGAAGCTAAAGATTAGCGTTAATCGATTATTAGTAGTCATAAGTGGCTCACTCTCACTATATAAAGTTGGATACGAATGATGGCATAGCAGCGCTTAGGGTTAACCCTGAAGCATGGCAAATAGGGTCGCTGTAACAATACCGCTCGATAAAAACAAAATAGTTGCAGTAATTGAACGTGGGGAGAGTCGCGAAATACCGCAAATCCCATGCCCACTGGTACAGCCAGACCCTAGCCGAGTGCCAAATCCTACTAATAATCCTGCCACAATAATTTTCCAGATAGGTTGCCCCATCTCAAGCTGTGGAAAGCCAAAAATAAGCCCATAGCCCCAAGTCGCGACTGCCATACCTATGACAAATACCAACTGCCAGCTAAGTGCAGGTAATTGAGAAAGAGAGCTTTTTAGTATGCCACTCATGCCCATTATATGACCACTGCCCACTATCAAAAATGAGGCCGCTAACCCAATGATAAGCCCTCCAATTAAGGCACTCCAAGGGGTGAAGCTTGCCATATCAATCCAAGCGTACATACGCGCTCCTAATATTATATTTAGATATATATTCTTTAAGTATCAGTGATGGGCATACATATTATGGATTGGTATATAGCGGCAATCCAAGACCTCTATTGGTCGGTAGCACAAAAACGCTGATACAAGACTTGCATAACTGCCAGCGCATCTTCACTGGCTATACTATAAAAAATTTGTCTGCCGTCTCGTCTGGTATTCACTAACCCATTTTCGCGAAGCACACCAAGTTGCTGAGACAAACTTGGCTGTTTTATACCAGTTGCTTGTTCCAAATCACGCACACACGCCTCACCAGATCCAACAAGTTGGCACAGCAGCAGTAGGCGATCAGAATGGGAAAGTGACTTAAGTAAAGATGAGGCTTTAGAAGCGGCGGTCTTTAGCGCTTCGACATCAATACTATCTACATTTAAACTATCTACATTTAAGGTATCGGCTACATTGAAGGTATCGGTTGGCATTATTACAACATCCTAGATTTATATTATGGACGCTTATTATATACAACAAACTTAGCCTACACATAAACATATTATATAATTTTGTATACTATTATTGCATAAGTTTATGCCACTTGGCTATATCGTTACAAAAGTTATTGACATGACAGCCACTTTTGACAGGATAAAAAACTTATTTATTAAAGAGATTTATTAAGGAAAATAAAAACAATCCTCACAATATATGAGTGCTAATAATGAGCACTAATCAATAGAAATGTGCTCATGTTTTTAACTACTATTACTAATTTGTGCTACCCCATAAAGGAAGAAAAACCGTTTAATAGCATTTGCACTGAAATTGAGATTAGAATCATCCCCATCAGACGCTCAATGGCTTTTAGGCCTCGGTGCCCTAACAGCTTATACAGTTTGGTTGAGAAAAATAGAATAACAGCTGAAATAAACCAAGCCAATAATAAGGCAATCAATGCCTTTGGAAGGCTTTCAGGGTTCTTTTCGGTCAATAGAATTAAAGTGGCCAGAATTGAAGGCCCTGCAATTAAGGGAACTGCCAAGGGGACAATAAACGGCTCTCCATCCTCATCTTCCTCATCGCTCATCACTCCGCCTCGCGTCGGAAAGATCATACGGATAGCGATAATCATCATCACCAAACCACCACCAATAGCCACCGCTTCAGTGCTGAGTCCTAAGGTATGCAAGATACTACCGCCAGCGAATAAAAACAGCACCATTAACAACAGTGCAATCAGCAGCTCTCTGATGATAATAAATTTACGTCTCTCTTCAGGCACTTTATTCAACACGGATAAAAAAATAGGAATATTACCCAAAGGATCCATAATTAAAAATAAAGTGAGCGCTGTTGCATAGATTTCCATAAAACTCCTTAACAAAAACCTTGGTTTAATTATTATTTTAACGGTTGTGGGTGAAGGTGGTGATGATACCAAAAAAGACACCGCTACTTATAGCTTCATTTGTTGGGTGCCTGAGTCAAATATTGTAATTTAGAGCTGTTAAAACTAAAACTGTAGATAAGTTAGTTCGCCATGACAAACAGCAGCTGGCCAATGTATCGCTTTAGTAGGTACTGATTGACCTTGATGAATCAACTTAGCGGTATTAATCCAGCCAGCATGGCCCACCACCAACACTGTTTTATTATTACTATCAGCTTTATTATTGTTTTCAATCTTATTATTCTGTGCAGATTTATCGTTACTTTCAGAATTACTGTTATTTTTAAAGTTACTGTTATCAAGCTCGGCTTGTGGCTGTTTTTGTTGCTCAATCCAAGCAGCAACTCGCTGAAATAATTGCCTCAAACTCTCGCCACCAGTCGGAGCAAAGTCTGCAAAGTTATCGCACCAGTTATCAATATCCTCTTTACTAATCTGTGACCAAGGCTTGCCTTCCCAAGCGCCAAAATGGGTTTCGAGCAACCGGTCATCGACATAACATTCAAAGCCTTGGGCGGCCAAATACTCTCCCACTTGCTGGGAGCGCTGTAACGGGCTGACCCAAATCTGCTTTGGCAACTGATTTACTCTGACAAAACGCTGTATTTGGTGTGCCAGTCGCTTTAATTTACGCCTATCAACAGCCACTTCGCTTTGACCGAAGC
The DNA here is from genome assembly GCA_020024075.1 of Psychrobacter sp. Lineage (GTDB taxonomy): Bacteria > Pseudomonadota > Gammaproteobacteria > Pseudomonadales > Moraxellaceae > Psychrobacter. The sequence continues at coordinate 5,261 of JAHHUJ010000083.1, read as the reverse complement.
ACAGCCCTTGCACCTGCTTAGGCTTGGGATGGCGCCAAATATATAATTGCATAATGAGAAGTCTATCCAGTAAAGTTGGCTGCTAAGCCTGCATAAATGGCAATTTCAGTAATTTGCTGCGTTGCCCCTAAGCCATCTCCGGTAAACCCTTGCAAGCGCCTTTTGAGCAGTCGATACATATGGGTTACCCCCAATACAGCGAAGATTAAAGCCAGTGCCCACTGCTGAGCGGTTATTTGTTGCACTGCCTGCGGCAATAATAAAAATAAAACAACCGCAATTAATAGCAGCCACAGTCCACTTGCCAGCCACTGCTTTAAGGTCATTTGTTGCGCCATTGGCTTGGCCTTTACATGCTCTACTTCACCGCCATAAGGCAGCAGTACAATAAGCGAGGTACACAGCAAGCGTGAGGCACTGTGCGCAATAATCAAAGCGACGACCGCTGTCATTACTGGCATTGTGGCCAAAAGACTCACCTTTAATAGTAGAGCACAGGCCAACCCTAACGTACCGTAAGTGCCTATACGAGAGTCTTTCATAATGGTTAGCGTGCGCTCACGGGTAAGTCCGCCGCCAAGCCCATCACAAGTATCAGCCAGCCCGTCTTCATGAAAGGCACCCGTCAGCTTAATCCCAAAGGCGGTGCTAGCAACTGCGGCAACCAAAGGTGAGAAGCCAAAGCTTACTATCCAAAAAACGACAGCACAAAGCACTCCCACCAGTAGCCCTACGCCCGGAAAATGACGACTGCTTTGGTGTAACCACTGCGGCTGATAGCCATCAAGCTTGACCGGAATACGGGTAAGAAACTGAGTGGCGACCAGTAGCAGACGCCATTCTTGCTTAAGAGACATCTGCTTTATTGTCCATCAGTAGTGGCGGTAACTGGGGCTATAGCTTCTTGTGAATCTGGCTCGCTTTTTTCACTAATGCCCGCATCTTCGAAGCTTGCCATCTCATTGATAATGGCACAAGCAGACTGCAATAAAGGATAAGCCAATGCCGCCCCACTGCCCTCTCCTAGACGCATATCAAAGTCTAGCAGTGGCTCGGCATCCAAAGCACTTAACAGCTTCGCATGACCAGGCTCTACCGAATGATGAGCAAAGATGGCGAACTGTGCCACACCGGGCACTAAATGCTCTGCAGCCAATAATGCACTGCTAGCAATAAACCCATCAATCAATAAGATACGTCTGTCACTGGCCGCTTGAATAAAAGCACCCGCCATCATGGCAATCTCAAGCCCGCCCACCGCAGCCAATACTTCAAGCGGCGTAGTCACCTGCTCATAGCGTTGTAGCACTTCAGTGAGCACCTTAATTTTACGCTGCAATCCAGCATCATCTAGCCCAGTTCCCCGTCCAATACAGTCGGCAATGGACACATCCTCAAGCTTAGCAAGCAATAAGCTGGCCGCTGAAGTATTGCCTATGCCCATCTCACCTGCGATAAATAGATTTCCTTCAAGCTGCTTAGCGACATCCATACCCGCTTGTAGTGCCTGCACACACTCTTCGCTACTCATGGCCGCTTCGGTGAGCGCATCGCGGCTACCCATACGCACCTTGTAATCTAGCAGCTGCGGATGATTGGCTACCCCAAACTCGGCAAAGTCTGTAGCCACTCCAGCATCAACCACCTTCAGCTCAATATCATGCTGACGTGCTATGACATTAATAGCCGCACCACCGTTTAAGAAGTTCAGCACCATTTGTGCAGTCACTTCACTAGGAAATGCCGATGTCCCATGCATAGCTAAGCCATGATCTGCTGCAAATACTCTGATTTGGGGATTCTCTACTTTGGGCGTGGTAGTGCCTTGAATTAGACCAATTTTTATTGCCAAAGATTCTAGCCGACCTAAAGCACCTAATGGCTTGGTTTTGTGATCCATTATCTGTTGCAGCTCCTGACGAAGCTGTGGATTATCAATATTTTCAATAGCAGGTAGCTGTAAAGTATTCAAAACAAATGTCCTTTATCAAAGTATTTTTATAAGATTAATAGTAGGGAGATACCTTTGGTTGTTTATATGAATTTGCCCATCTTGCCTTATTGTATCGCACTCTTATTGCAGTATAGATTCTTTTTTAAGGCTACTCTCTTAGTGTGTACTGTATAACTTGAGTGCTTTTTATCAACCACCTTATCAACCACCAAAAAAACTTATATAAAAAATTTACCAAAATACATAATCTGCCTACCCAGTTCTGCACCCTAGACACAGCCTATTATTAAGTTCATATTTAAAGTCAAGATCATTCCGACTATCCTCTCAAATATGGAGCAACCATGCAAAGAACAAACCCGCAAAGAACAACCCCGCAAAGAACAACCCCGCAAACCTTACCCATCCCCCCACTAAAGCAGACGTTAGAGCGTTTTGTTGCCGGTATTTCACCTCTGCTAAACCAACAGCAGTGTCAAGAAACACAAGCTGCCGCCCTCTATTTTGAACAACAAGGTGGCCCACAGCTACAACAGCGGTTATTAGAATACGCCGATACTCAGGCTACAAAAGGGCTTAGTTGGCTAACTGAACTTAAGCTAGAGGAGTATTTAAGCGATACCCGCCCCAAATCCATTACCAACAATGCCAGCCTACAGCTTGATTATCCCTTAGATAATTCAAATTCTGATAACAGCCTATCACGTGCTGCCTCTTTTATTCATCGGTTGGCACGTTTACATATCGACTATATCAATGACGATATTACACAGCCTGTTGATGGTCGCAATCAACCTATCTCAATGTACAACTGGCGCTTACTGACCGGTGCCATGCGCATAGCAGATACCGAAAGTGATTACTATTATTACGCTCCCAAACAAGCAGCCAATCGTCATATCAGTGTGTTTTGGCAAGGCCATCACTTTCAACTAGCAGTCACAGATGCAGAGGGTAACGTATTCTCCACGGCTAGTTTAGCGACAGCACTACAATATCTAATAAAGGGGGACTATCCAGCCCCAAGCTTTAACTTTAGCGCGCTTAGTGCACTAGATAGTATCAACACAGCCAATTATTTATCTGAGCTATGCAAGCTCCCACATAACCAACACGTCTATGAGGTGCTAAAAGACAGCTTGTTTTGCTTTGCACCCTACCACTCAGGAGCTGATGACGTCACTCAAATTAAAGAGCAGACCTTCATGCCAGGTAATGCTTGGCAATATAAACCCAATACTTACCAAATGGACTTAGATTCAGACTACGTAGCCATTCACTTTGAGCATAGTGAAATTGACGGTGCTGCACTGATGCATATGTTTAGCAATGCATTTGCGATAGAGCTTGACTCTACAAAGCTTGCTGCAGGCAGCCCAACGCTGACCCCAATGGACTGGAAGTATGATTCAGATATTGCCAGCCGCATTCAACAAGATATTCAGCAAGTTACCACTGAATCTGACAAGCTTAATGTCAAACAATGCTGCGTAGACTATACAGACATTGCCATCAAAGCCAGCCACGATGCACTGATGCAGTTCGCTCTACTTTACGCACAGCTAAAAGTATTTGGTAAAGTGCGTAATACTTATGAGGCGGTAGATACCAGTCACTTTATGGCAGGTCGTACAGAAGGCTTACGTCCTAATAGTGCCGAAGCCATTGAGCTGGCACAATCTTTATTAAACAATGATGCTCGCTTAGAGCAGCTACAATCTGCATTAAATGCTCATAAGCAGCGAGTGATTGCCTGTAAGACAGGACAGGCCTTTGACCGCCATTTATCAGGGCTGAAGTCTATGATAAAAGAGGAAGATAATGACCCAAGTGTCTCGTCCTTCTTTAATAGTCCCGGCTATCAAGTGTTAACAGGCGGCGACTTTTTATCCACCTCGTCTATGGGCGTTCGATATCCGGTAAAACGTATTTTATTTGCCCCAGTTATCCAAGGTGGCTTTGGTGTGAACTACAGCTTTAATGAGCATACATATGAGTTTGTCTTATTTGCAGATGCTATAAGCAGTCCTTATCTTGATGATATGTGCCAAGCTTGTGTGGAAGCTATTAACAAGCTGGTTAAGCTCACTCAATAACTGACTAGCTCACACCACCGTTGGCAATAGCCATGCAGCTAAGCTTTTTGTGTAAACGAAACTTTTTGTCTAAACAAGCTTTCTTCGCTAAATTAAATAGCCTTGTCAAAATCAGTTATTGTCTTAATTAACCCATAAAGCCTCTTTTAGTCCAATAAACTAAAGAGGCTTTTTTCTGGCTCTGATCGCAAGCTCCCTTAATTTTTGATACAGCTATTTTGGCAACTGTATTCACTTTAATACAACTTATGCTATGGTACAGTGAGTTAAATAATCCGTAAACTTTGCTTTTAGGAATACCATGACTGAAATAGTTGCAAATAAGCCCCTATTTAATCCAAAGATTATTTTCTTTGATATCGATGATACTCTAAGCCGTGATGGCATCATCGCCCCTCATAACCAAGCCACTTTAGAGCAGTTAGCAAAAACTGATATTAAATTGGCCATTGCCACTGGCCGCTCTAAATCCATAATCCCTGAGGATATCTTGGCGTTATTTGAGGCCGGTGTTTTTGATGCTATCGTCTGTACCAATGGGCAATACAGCTTTGATAAAAAAAGCATTATCAGTCATTACCCGTTAACACTGCAGCAAGCCTCTAAGATTGATGAGTTATGCCGTCAAGATCACCTTGTTCATAAATTTGACTCGGACACTCATTTGGCTTGGGCCAATGATAATGAACAAATACGAGCCTTTATTGCCACCAACCCAAGCTCAATCATCGACCCAAATTACTACAAAACCAACCCTGTATATCAATGTTCGGTATTTTTTAAAGATGATAATCAAACAATGCAAGAAGTGGACTTTGCAAAGTTTGGATTGAAGCTGGTTCATTGGCATCAAATTGGCGGTGATATCCTACCCCTTGAAGCGTCTAAAGAGCGAGGCGTGCGTGATGTTTGCCAATACTTTGGCATAGACATTAGTGAGGCGATGGCCATTGGTGATGGATTTAATGATTTAGAGATGTTTGATGCGGTGGGCTATGCTATTGCTATGGGAGATGGCCAGCCAGCCTTACAACAGCGTGCGGACTTTATTACCGGTAGTATTGAGGAGTATGGGCTGCAGCAGGTACTAAACCCTCTTATTACAGCTAAATCACTTGACCTTAACCATTAAAATTTAGGGTTACGCCAAACCTAATATCAAATTAGAGTTTGGCATTAAATCTAAAGTCTAACTGTTTTCAATCCGATAC
>JAHHUJ010000082.1 GCA_020024075.1 Psychrobacter sp. | reverse complement strand
CTGAAATACTAATCACATAGCTCAATTAATATAGCTAAAAAAATAAAATATTAAAATTTATAAAGCTAAATCTCTTAACTTAAAAAGCTAATTCTCAAAGGAATAATTTATGAAAGTATTATCCGTATTAGCCACCTCAGCATTATTAACTTTTGGTGCAGTAGCTCCAAGCTTCGCTGCGCCAACGAAAGCGGCTGCCGTGCAAAGCCAAATTAATCTAAACCAAGCCATTACTATCGCCAAACAAAAAACACAAGGCAAAGTCAAAAGTGTCGATTTCGATAAAGATGACTCAGAATACGAGGTAGAGCTGGCCACCACCAACACCAAATATGAAGTCAAAATAGATGCTCGTACTGGCGCGATTAAAAGCCAAAAGCAAGAGCGCATTGAAAACATTGATGCCGCTAAATATAAAGCACTAAATACTGCCAAAATTGACTTAGCCAAAGCAATGCAAATTGCCGCTAGCAGTGGTAACGGTCAAGTAGTAGATGCTGAATTTGATATTGAAAGAGGCACCGCAATTTATGAAGTAAAAACAGTTAATAATGGTCAAAAATATGAAGTGATAATTGATGCCAATACTGGCCGTGTTATTCAGACCAAACGTGACTAATTAACTGACCGTTAGCTTCACAATTTAATCACCGTTTAATAAATTAGAGCTAACTACATCAAGAATACTGCCACCACCTTATACAGTCTCTGCTCTGTATAAGGTGGTTTTTTATGGGCTTATCGCCAGACACTATTTGCTACTAACTGAAACAAGCCAGCACGTGTCCGCCAAACTGAGATAATTCTATATATGAAATAATTCTATATAATAAGGGTATGAGTCATTTAACTTCCTCCTCCCTTGAATCCACTGTGCAACCTCAACGCAAAATTATCCATCTAGACATGGATGCGTTTTTTGCCAGTGTGGAGCAACGTGACTTTCCCGAACTGAGAGGAAAGCCTTTGGTCGTGGGCGGTGATCCCAGTGGCCGCGGGGTGGTTGCTGCTGCCAGTTATGAAATTCGTAAATTTGGGGTACGCTCGGCGATGTCCTGTTATGAGGCCAAACGTCGATGCCCAGAAGCTATCTTTGTACGGCCAAGATTTGATGTATATCGTCAAGTCAGCCACCAGATCCGCCAAATTATGCTCAGCTTAACCGATTTAGTTGAGCCTTTATCACTGGATGAGGCCTATCTTGATGTCACTGGGATTAAGGTGCATCACGGCTCTGCGACTTTAATGGCCAATTGGTTGCGGGCAGAGATTTATGAGCAAACTCAATTGCGAGCATCTGCTGGGGTGTCATTCAATAAGATGCTGGCAAAGATTGCTTCTGACATCAATAAACCCAACGGTATTGCGGTGATTACCCCGGAGCAGGCTGAAGCCTTCATTGCCACCCTACCCATCGAGCGCTTTCACGGTATTGGCAAGGCCACTGCTAAGCGCCTGCATGAGATGGGTATTTATACTGGGGCGGACTTGCGTGCAACACCGGTAGATACCTTAGAATTTGAATTTGGCAAACGAGGACGTTTTTATTCTGAGATTGCTCACGGTAATGACACACGCCCCGTTAAAGCAGAACGAAAACATAAATCAGTCGGTTCAGAAATCACATTTCGCGATAACTTGAGTGATACCGACAGTCTGCTAATCCAAATATTTGAACAAAACGCCGATGCCTTCACTCAACTAACAAAAAAAGGACGTTTGGGCCATACCATCACTCTTAAAATCAAATACTCAGACTTCACCCAGATAACCCGCTCACATACCCTGCATACCCCCTTTCCCACTGCCGAGTCTGCACATTACTGGTTAGAGAAGCTGCTTGCTGAAGCGCCGCGTCATTTGCCCATCCGCTTGGTCGGGGTTACCTACTCCAATCTCACCAGCTTAGAGGAGCTTAATACTCAGCCTGATTTGTTTGGTTTGTAATCCAAACAACAAGCTTATAACCAATAACCGTAAGCCAATTTAACTGAAATCCCAACTCAAAAAACTCGCATTTCTGTTAAACTACTCCCCATTGCTGACAGCCTTGGCTATAGCAAACCCTTTTCTTATTTTGAAACGATGAAAGACCTCTTATGACTCAGCCTACCTCTCAAACCCAACGCGATAACTCAAATAACCCAACTAGTGACAATGCCCATACCGAAGGCTATCAAAGCAGCTATTTAAGTGTGGCTGACTACGATTATGAGCTGCCCGATGAGTATATCGCCCGTTATCCACTGGCTGAGCGCAGTGCTTCACGCTTGATGTATCTGCCTGCTCAACAGGATGGTATAACTAAGGTTCAAGACAAACAGTTTGCAGAGCTGCCTGAGCTTTTAGAAGCAGGCGATTTGATTGTATTTAACGACACCAAGGTAATGAAAGCCCGCTTGTTTGGACAAAAAGACACCGGTGGTAAAGTGGAAGTCTTAGTCGAGCGTCTGACTGATGATACTGCCTTTACCGAAGCCGACGGTGATATCTATGACCATGTCGCACTATGCCATGTGCGTGCCAGCAAGGCACCAAAGCTTGGACAGACACTGTTATTAGCGGATGGCAATATGCAGTGCGTCATGATTGGCCGTCATGAAAACCTCTTTATTCTAAGCTTCAAAAACCCTATTCTGCCAGACTTAGAGCAGTATGGTGAATTACCGATCCCACCCTATTTTGAGCGTCATGCCGATGAGACCGATAATGTACGTTATCAAACCGTATTTCATGATCCTGCCAAACTTGCCAGCGTGGCTGCTCCGACAGCCAGCCTACACTTTGATGATAAAGTATTACAACAATTAGCAAATAAAGGCATTAACACCGCCTATGTGACCTTGCACGTAGGCGCCGGTACTTTTGCCCCTGTGAAGACTGATAATTTGCTCAATCACACCATGCACAGCGAATATGCCAACTTACCACAAGCCACTGCCGATCTGATTAATCAGACCCATAAGAATGGCAATAAAGTGATTGCCATTGGTACCACTGTAACCCGTGTGCTTGAGACCGCTTATCAAAAGACGGCCAATGACAAAGGAGAGGTTTCTGCTTGGTCAGGCGATACCGATATCTTTATCTACCCAGGCTTTAAGTTTGGCGTAATCGATAAGCTACTGACCAACTTTCATTTGCCAAAATCCACTCTATTAATGCTAGTCTCTGCCTTCGCCGGTAAGGCAAACATTGAGCAGGCTTATCAACATGCCATTGAACAAAAATATCGCTTCTTTAGCTATGGTGATGCCATGCTCCTTGATCACAACGAGTCATAACCCTCTTACCTTTATTAAGAAGTTTTATCCAAATATTCTAAATAGATAGCTGAGAAAACCCTATGCAAGCCATTACCCCCGTTAACCCCAGCGCTGATAAAGCTGAAAAATACGAGCTACTACTGAAGCAAGCAGAAGCCATTGTAAGCAGTGAGAGTGACTTAATCGCCAATATGGCCAACCTCACGGCGCTGTTAAAAGACAGCTTTAATTGGTTTTGGATTGGATTTTATCGGGTCGATACTGAGTCCAACCAGCTGGTCTTAGCCCCATTTCAAGGCCCACTGGCTTGCACTCGTATCAATCATGGCAAAGGTGTATGTGGTGAGGTTTGGGCAACGGGTAAAACCCAAATTGTCGATGATGTCAATGCACACCCCAACCACATTGCTTGCTCGTCATTATCACAGTCGGAGATTGTGGTGCCAGTGAGAGATAAAGCTGGTGAGATTATCGCTGTATTGGATATTGACTCTGATCAATTAGCGACTTTTGATGAGGTTGATGCCGAGTATCTTCAGCAGTTGGTTGAGCTACTTAGATAGCTTTAAATAGTTATCTTTTTACAATAAGTAGCTACAGAAATAATTCAAGACAAATTAATAGAGTGACAACATGAGTAAGCACTTTATCCACTCAAGCTTTCGAGAGAAATTAATTGAGCATTTATTCATTAGTGAAATGCTGAAGCTTTCATGGAAAAGTGGCCATTGCTCATTAGAAGTGCTTAAACCTGAAGTTGATAATGCTGGCTATGATATTGTTCTTGAAGATAACAATATCATTCGGCATATTCAGCTAAAAGCTTCTAAGCTAGGTGGCAAAACATCTAGGCAAACTATCCATACAAGGTTACTAGAAAAACCCTCAGGCTGTATGATTTGGATATTATTTGATGAGGTAACCTTAGATTTTCACTCGTTTTATTACTTCGGTTCTATAGCCAATACTCCCTTACCAGATATTAATAATCTTAAAACAGCTCGACATACAAAAGGTAATGCCAGTGGCTATAAATCAGAGCGACCAAATATTCGTGTTATTAATAAAGGAGATTTTATTCCTTACAGTCGACTCGAAGATTTATACAAGGTCCTATTTACGCCTTAATAATTATACTCAAAACTCGCTTTAATCAACTTGTGGATGCCTAAAATGTAATTGACGATCACAACCATAAGACACCGCTGTTTTATCAGCTTTAATATAACCAATATGCTGCCAACCTGAATCTTCTGGCTTAGTGGCTGTATCCGAGACATATATTTCAAAATCCCTTGTCATCCCTTTTACAGTCTCTTCGGGCTTCAACATAAATTCCTGACGAAAATCGATACCAGAACTGGGCTGATAACCTGCTGGCTTAATCGGAGACAGCATCATGTATTTTGGCGAGACTACATTGGCATCAGCAGTCACACCCATCTGCGCAATACCTGTCACCGGCCGCATACCCGCATCTTTATCGGCCTTAGCAAATATCGGGCCCACCTTTAATCCCAAGCTTAGCAAACTAAAGCGAAATCCTACTTTGGGCTTATTGGTCATGGGTGCCACGAACACGCTGTCTCTCTGTGCGCCGGCCAACACATCGGCGACGAAGAAGTTCTCAGTAGTGACGTTTTGCTTAGGATTGTCAGTGCCAAATATCTTGCCAGCCATCCCAAAGGCTTGGTACTCGCCTTGTTTGGTGTCAGACAAGGCCACAGATAAGCGCCCAATAAACAAGGACTGGGCATCTTTTGCAAACATTCCACTATAAGATTGACCTTTACTATTTTTTCCCGCTTTAGTTATCTGCCAACTACCGGCCATACAGATACCATTACTGTGCACCAGTTTATCTAATCTGTCGTAATAGTCGGCTTCATCATTGAGGGTTTGCTCAGAACGGGTTGCCAACCTCTCTCTTACCTTTTGAGTGAACTGACGTGAGGTAACCTTGTAGGCAGGAAGCTGCCCTGCTTGATACACAGCCAGCTCTTGCTGAATCTCAGAGTCAATGCTATCCGCTGTAATCTTAGGCTGCAATGCCTTGTTAAACACCACATCATAGACTTGTTGGTACGAGCTAGCAGAAGCTTGCTGCACACTGAGTAGAGATATAAAGGTAAACAATGACAGCAGAATGATTTGAGAAAAAAGACTTGCTGATGTTACTTGGAGGCGGCTTGAACAGATCATGGTTATGTCCTTATATAGATCTACTACGGCACTCATTGTATATCAATTTAGCTTGGTCGCTCTGATATATCAATGAATACTTGGTTTGGGTATATGAGATTTTTAGCAAAAAATAAGCACAAAAAAGCAGAGACAACCACTCCGCTTTTTTGTGCAACAGCCATCTTGTTATCTCATTATTCAAGCTCTAAAGGTGGCACATCCTGACCACGCTTATGATAAAAATCAGCCACAAACTCATCAAAAGTATCGTTATCAATGGCATCACGAATGCCCTGCATTAGACGCTGATAATAACGCAGGTTATGAATGGTTGCTAACTGTGCACCCAGCATCTCTTTACATTTGTTCAGATGATACAAATAAGCACGAGTGAAGTTTTGACAGCAGTAGCAATCACATTCTGGATCTAGTGGCCCCATATCTTCACGATATTGACTGTTACGAATACGCACAATACCTTGGTTTTCTTCATTGCCAGTCACGAAGTAATGACCATTACGGGCGTTACGAGTTGGCATCACGCAGTCAAACATATCCACACCGCGGCGCACCGCCTCCAAGATATCTTCAGGCTTGCCCACGCCCATTAGATAGCGTGGCTTATCTGCCGGCATCAGATTAGGCATATAATTTAAGACACTAATCATCTCTTCTTTAGGCTCACCCACTGACAGTCCACCAATGGCATAACCATCAAAGCCAATCTCTAACAGGCCTTGCATCGATTGACGGCGTAAGTCTGTATACATACTGCCCTGCACAATGCCAAATAAGGCGTTGGTATTGCCTAATTTATTATGCTCATCAACGCAGCGCTGACCCCAACGTAGTGATAGCTCAAGCGACTTTTGTGCTTCAGAATAAGTGGCTGGGTACGGCGTACATTCATCAAACTGCATCACGATGTCTGAGTTTAAAGAATACTGAATTTGCATTGATTTCTCAGGCGATAAAAAAACTTTGGCACCATCAATAGGCGACTTAAAGGCCACGCCCTCTTCAGTAATTTTGCGCATCGCACCTAGACTAAACACTTGGAAACCGCCTGAATCGGTCAAAATAGGCTTATTCCAGTTCATAAATTGATGCAAACCACCAAATTTATCAATCACCTCAGTACCAGGACGCAGCCATAAGTGAAAAGTATTGCCTAAGATGATATCGGCGCCAATATCTTCAATATCACGGGGCAACATGCCTTTCACCGTGCCATAAGTGCCAACCGGCATAAAAGCTGGGGTTCTAATCTCGCCATGGGCAAGCTTAACGGTGCCTCGGCGCGCCCGTGATTCGCCCGCGGCAGTTTTGTGTAGGGTAAATTGCATAGCATTAACTCAGAGTTATAGATTCAAAATGAAAGAGATTGTCTAAAAGTGCAAAAATAAGCATTGAAATAAGCAAAAAACCACTTATTAGAATATATGTGCATGAATATCGGCAATTATACCATTGCCGTCAAATCAACGGGGCACAATCGACAAACAACGCTTAGCTAATTATAAAATTTACTAGTAATCCCCTGTTTACTTTGTTATAAAAGCGAGACGCCCTATTGTTAGGTATCTTTGCTAAAAAACCTAACACTCAAAGCCATTTGTAGACTTTTATTATGACAATAAATAAAACAGACAAGCCAGCTGGCCACACCCTTAATCAAGCTACTTCTGATCAAGCTACTTTTAATAAAGTACAACTTATCTATGCTGGTGGCACTTTCGGCAGTTATGGCAAACCTTTATCTGCCTTGCCAGCAGCGACCTTCTTACCCTTGTTAATGGACAAGGTCAAGCAAAACCTCACTAACAATATAGAGGTGCTAACAAACAGCTGTGTAAAAGACAGCAGCCAACTGTCACCTACAGATTTCAGCCACTTTTATCAGTTAATTTTAAACCGCTACGCTCAAGGCTATCGTCATTTTGTACTAATAACGGGCACAGATACCCTTAGCTACTTAGGCTCATTTTTGGCAGAAGCCTTTGCCGGATCAGACGTGTCATTAGTACTTACGGCAAGCATGCGTCCTTTATTTGATGCCAATGATATTCACGACTATAACATAGACCCGCATAGCGATGCTTGGGGCAATCTATTAGAAGCCATTGGCCTAGCCGCTCACGGCGAAGCAGGCGTGTTTGTGACCTTCGCTGGTGAATATTGGCCAGCACAAACTGTACAAAAAATTCACAGCCATGATTTAATGGCCTTCACTGGCCACGCTCGTGCAGGCTACCCTGCCAATAGTTATGTGTCATCACTACCCGCAGCCCGCCGAAAAAACTGGATAGAAGACTCACAAGCAAAGCTAGCCAGAATCACCACTCAGGCCAAAAGTGCCATCATTGCGACTATCTACTGTGTCCCTAATAGCGGTGAATGGTTAAGCTCACAATTGACAGCGCTGCTTGAGCTGCCCCCTACTGGCATCCTACTTATGGGCTTTGGGGCCGGTAATATCCCTTTTAGTGAGCAGCTGGCTCGAAGCTTAGATAAGCTTTATAAGCACGGTCATATCGTGGTTTGTACTACCCAGTGTCCTTATGGCGGGGTAAGTGAAGCTTATGCTGCTGGCAGCTGGCAGTACCAGCATCATGTCCTATCTGCTGGCCGATTGACTGTGCCTGCAATCTATGCCCGACTACTTTGGCTACACCTAGCATTTGATACCCCTGCCCGTCGTCGCCAACGCTGGAGTTATAGTGTCAATAAGCTATAAGCAGTCCATTACACTCTAGGACAATAAGTCCTTATAATAAGCCCTTATAATAAGCCCTTATAAAAAGAGCTTCAGTGTATAGCACTGACTCATTTAGGGCTTGCTTATTAACTCTTACTATTATTAATATCACCACTATTAATACCGCAACTTTGGCTGAATTCATGACCTCTAATATCGAAGCTTCTGATACTTCTAATAGCATTACTACTCTACCTCCCCAAGCTACCCAAGCTGTTAATCCCTTACAGACCTATGCCCTTGGCATCGAATTTAATGGGGCAAATTATCGCGGTTGGCAACGACAACAAGAAGTGCTGTGTGTGCAGCAGGTGGTAGAAGAGACGCTCAGCAAAATTGCCAATGAGCCCATCGAGGTTGTGGCAGCAGGTCGAACCGATGCTGGCGTGCATGGCGGTAATATGCTGGCTCATTTCAAGACCAGTGCCAAGCGCGGTATTTACAAC
>JAHHUJ010000081.1 GCA_020024075.1 Psychrobacter sp. | reverse complement strand
AACCCTCGGCTCTCATAAATGCGAGTTAATTCTAACAATTCACGTTCTGGATTATGATGCAGCTCATATTGCTCTTTTTTTAAATCCGCTTTTTCAGTATCTGCTTGCGATGACACAGAGATATATTCTCCTGCAGCCATCGACAGTGCGCCTGCTGTTAATGAGGCAAATCCTGTTAATAAGAGTGCTGCATGGCTTTGATTGGCAGCAGCGATACCAACCAATAAACTTGCTGTGGAAATCAAGCCGTCATTAGCGCCTAAGACAGCTGCTCTTAACCAGTTATTTCTATCGCTTAAATGCTGCTCTGCGTGTATTGATTTGCGCATAATTATTCTCTTCAAAATTCTATGACTATAAAAACCTGCTGGAAAGACTTGCTGGCTATAAATCCTTATTACCCTTTAAATCTGTCATTGCCAATTGGCTTTAATATTGCCTTAGTTTTTAAGCCGTAAATGGCAAATATTTGCTACTATATAAACCTATTTTAACCATAACAATAATTTAAGATAGTGTCTGGTAAAAATATTATCAGCACTATATGGCATACTCATTATGAATTGCTGCTTTTGAGGCTTTAATTATGACGACCTATATATTAGATACTGAGACCACAGGATTGGTAGAGCCGCACATGACTGAGGCGGCCTACTCCATTATTGATATTGTTAATGGGCAAGTACAGGTATTACAAGCGCCTAGATCCAAGCGTTTTAATCCGCTAAAACCTATCAGCTTAGGCTCTATGGCGACCTCTCACATTTGTGATGAAGATGTGGCCCATGAGCCGCCGCACACAGACTTTCACTTGCCAAGTAGTGTTCAGTATTTGGTCGGTCATAATATTGACTATGATATGCAGGTATTAAGAAATGCGGGGGTCACGCATACGCCCAAGCTTATTTGCACCAAGGCCATGTCAAGCTATCTGCTGCCTACTCTTGAGAGCCATAAGCTGGTGTCTTTGCTATATCACTTCCACCGTCAAGTGGCGCGTGAACAAGCCAAACACGCCCACGCTGCCATCTATGACATTTATTTTACCCAGTTAGTGCTAGGCAGCTTAATTGAGCTTGCCAATAGCGAAGGCCACAACATCACAGATGTCGAAAGCCTATACAAATTTAGTGAGATGGCGCGTATCCCCACGCACTTAAGCTTTGGTAAATATAAGGGTCAAGCCATTAAAGAGTTGGCTGCCACCTCAGATGGCGCAGGCTATCTAAAATGGTTGATGACTCAAGACAATATTGACCCTTATCTGGCCAAGGCCTGCAATCAAGCTTTACAGGCCTAGGTGACTATTGTAATGAACACCTAATTGCAATAGTCAAATAATTGCAATAATTACATATCTACTTTGAGTCTATCCCAGTACTTCTGATATAGCGCCATAGTAGAATCGCTGACATCCCCACGGAATGTGGCACGAGACAGCAGATCTTCAGGGGGATAAATAATCTGGTCATTGGCAATTTCAGGCGGCAATAATGCTTTGGCGGCTTTATTCGGTGAGCCATAACCAATCTCTTCACTGATTATGGCGGAGTTCTCTGGGCGTGAAATAAAGTCTATAAAGGCATGGGCATTGTCTTGGTTTTTGGCGTTCTTTGGAATGCACATATTGTCCATCCACATAATTGCCCCTTCCTCAGGATAGACAAAATCAAGCTCTGGCATGCCTTGATCTTGTGCCATAATCACCTCACCATTCCACGCCATACCTAGATAGGTCTCACCTTCAATAAACGGCATACGCGGCGCATCTGAGTTAAAGGTGCGTACGTTTGGCATCAGCTTGGACAAGATCTCATACGACTCTTTGATATGCTGTGGATCTTCTGTCATTACTGGATATCCCAGAATCAAAAGACCAATAATAAACACATCTCGCATATCGTTCATCAACATCACCCGTCCTTCAAACTCCGGACGCCACAGGTCATTCCATGAACGTATCGTATTGATATCCACTCTGTTTTTGTTGACAGCAATACCCGATGACCCCCAAAGATAGGGAATACTAAATTTGTTTTTTGGATCAAAATTGGCATCCAAAAAAGAGCGATCTAAATGCTTGAAATTGGATAATTTGCTGTGGTCAATCTCCTCCAGCATTCCCTCTTTACGCATTTTATCGACAAAGTCAGTACTCGGGAAAATAATATCGTAGTCTCCCCGATTATTCATAAGCTTCAACTTAGCATACATTGCCTCATTGGAGTCAAAGGTACTGTATACGACATCGATGCCAGTTTCTTGGGTAAAGGCCTTTAGCACCTCATCCGAAATGTATTCAGTCCAGTTGTAAACATTGACCACATTTTTGCCATTACTGCTCACTGCACCAGCAGCGTCAGAGTCTACTTCATTAGATGAGCTGGTGGGCTGACAGCCACTAAGCGCGCTCATGCCTGATAGCGCAGCCAAACCTGCCCCTGTAATTTCCAAAAAACGTCGGCGGGTGAGAAACTTATTATTTGACATATAAATATCCTTAACGTTTTCTGAGCAATAACAGCTGTGATATGACCAAACCCACTAGGGATATGACCAATAAAATAGTCCCCACCGCATTGACTTCTGGCTTCACGCCAACACGTACCATAGAGTAAATTTGTAATGGCAAAATCTCAAAACTTGCTCCAGTATTGAAGGTAGAGACCACCACATCATCAAGCGATAAGGTAAACGCCAGTACCCAACCTGCCAGCACTGCCGGCATAATGGTTGGCAGTAACACCGTACGAATCATCGTAAATTCACTGGCACCTAAGTCGCGAGCTGCTTCAAGTATGCTGTTATCTAAGCTTGCCAATCGCGCCGATACGGTAATCACCACAAATGGCAGACAAAAAGTGATGTGTGCCAATAATAAAGTCACAAAGCCAAGCTCAATGCCTATCATCAAAAACAGTGCCAGTAACGAGATGGCCAGCACAATCTCAGGCGACATCATCAATACAAACAGCAGGCTTTGTAGCACGCTTTTGCCCTTAAAGTCATAGCGCTGAAAGGACAATGCCGTTAAGCTGCCAATAATAGTGGTTACCGTTGCCGCTACTACCGCCAATAACACTGAATTCATGGCCGCTTGGATCATTGCTTCGTTATTAAACAGCTCATAGTACCAATTAAAGCTAAAACCGCCCCAAGTGTAGCCAACCTTTGAGGCATTGAATGAGAACACCACCATCACCAAGATGGGCGCAAATAGCACTAGGTAGATAAAGGTTAAATAAAGGCGAGAAAGCCACTTCATTGTATTACTCATACTCACCCCTTAAGCCACTTCATTATGATCAGTTTTGCCAATACGTTTGCTACTGGCGTAATACGCTGCAATCAGTATCGCCATCGTCAAGGTCAATAACACACTGGCAGCAGCCCCAAATGGCCAATCTCGTGCATCCAAGAACTGCGACTTAATAATATTCCCCACCAGTAAGTTACGAGATCCCCCTAGGATATCAGCCACATAGAACATACCCATAGCCGGCAGCAGTACCAACAACACCCCAGAAATTATGCCCGGCGTGGTCAAGGGTAATATCACATGCCAAAAGGTCTGAAACTTATTGGCGCCCAAGTCCTTTGAAGCCAAAACAATATCATCGCGCAGATCCGTAAACACCGCATATAAAGGCAATACCATAAATGGGAACAACAGATACACTAGCCCGCCGATGACTGCTTTTTGGGTATATAAAATTTGTAATGGCTCATCAATAAGCCCCATCGCAATTAAGGCTGAGCTTAACAAGCCATTGGCCGCTATAATCAACTTGACTGCATATAGGCGTACCAAAGAGTTGGTCCAAAAAGGGATGATCAGTAATAACATCAAAAATGATTGCCACTTTTTTGACACACGGCTCACCAGCCACGCAAAAGGATATCCCAAAAGCAGACAAATTAAAGTGGTAATAGAAGCCATACTCAGTGAATGCAAAAACACTTTCAGATACAAAGGGTCAATAAAGCGCAAATAACTCTCTGCATTTAATGGCAATGCCAAAAATGTATCTTCATCTCGGGTCATGAAGCTTGCCAGCACCACCAAAATATTGGGGATAAGAGCAAAAACAATTAACCAAGCCCAAATGACAAACAAAGTCACACGCTGAAACAGCGGGCTTTTGCTAGCAGAATGGGTCATAGTATTTACTGAGTTACTAGCATTTACCGAATTATCAGTATTTACTGAGTTGTTTGTTTTATTTGACTTATTCATCAGGTAATATCCACTCCCAGCCATCAACCCAATCTACTCTAACCTCTTGACCTAACTTATAATTAAAGTTGGGATCATCTTCGTTAAAGTACTCTGAGGCTTTAATCAGATTTCCATTTTGCAGCTCAATGACAGAGTCAAGTGTACTGCCTTTATAGGCACTGTCTATCACGTGACCGATTAAGCCTTCATGACCTTCATTTAGATAATAGACCCGTATGTCCTCAGGACGTAGCAATAGGTTAATGCTTTGTCCTACTTGTACCTCAAACTTAGGACGTGGCAACTCACGAATAGGGTGATAGCCTTCTTTTTGCTCGGTCACCTCTACTTTAATTCGCTGCTCATTAACTGCAAGCACACGTGCTTTAAATAAGTTGGTTTCTCCAATGAAGTTGGCAGTGAATAAGTTGGCAGGCGACTCATAAATGCGAATAGGTGAATCAATTTGTTGGAACTCACCCGCCTTCATGACCGAGATACGATCTGACATCGATAACGCCTCTTCTTGGTCGTGAGTCACAAACACAAATGTAATCCCAAGCTCACGCTGTAATCGCTTAAGCTCTGACTGCATTTGAACCCGCATCTTGGCATCTAACGCAGATAATGGCTCATCAAGTAACAGCATCTTAGGACGGTTAACCACAGCGCGAGCAATGGCAATACGCTGCTGCTGACCCCCTGATAAATCTTGTGGTCGTCTATTAATGGTGTGCTCTAGTTGCACCATTTCTAAAGCTTCTTTTACCCGGATTTTTATCTCATCTTTGGGTACTTTTTTTAGCTTTAAACCATAAGCAATGTTGTCAAACACATTCATATGTGGAAACAAAGCATACTGCTGAAACACGGTATTAATTGGGCGCTTCTCTGCTGGCAGGTTGGTAATGTCAACACCATCTAGCTGCATTGAGCCGGCATCTGGCATTTCAAACCCACCTATTAGGCGTAATAAAGTGGTCTTACCACACCCAGAAGGCCCTAACAAAGTTAAAAACTCGCCATCATAAATATCTAAATCAATGCCTTTTAAAATTTGCGTGTCGTCATAAGATTTACTTAGACCACGGATACGCAGCAATGATTTTTTTTCAGATATTTGCACTGAGGCCATTGAAGAAGATTTATTAAGTGACATAGGAGCTATCTCATATCAGGAGGAATTGCTTAAAAAAGGAGCTGCTTGTAAGGCGCTATCGTACATGACCAACATCAAAAAACCAACCGCTAAGCTTATAATTACTAAAGTTTTATGTCGTTATTCACCCTAAATTAATGACAAAGTAACGAGAGGATAGAAATCATGCTAAGCAGCCATTGCAGCAGCAAGAAATCTCAAATATATCAGCTATTATCCTCAATCGATTAACCATGAATAAATAACATTTAACTATCGTTGTTCTAAAAATCAGAACAATATGTTGCCATAACTGCTGTTTACTGTGCGGTAATAAGACCTTAGTATAGTCCTATCATATCGTAATTAATCTAAATAACTATTACCTATTATTCAGGAGATTAAAATGGGGCTTTTAATAGATGGAAAATGGCATGACCAATGGTATGACACCGAAGCCAATGAAGGCCGGTTTGAACGTGATATTGCTCGTTTTAGAAACTGGGTGACTGTCGATGGTAGTGCTGGCCCGTCTGGCACTGAAGGCTTTAAAGCTGAGCCCAATCGTTACCATTTATATGTCTCTTTGGCTTGTCCTTGGGCGCATCGCACCCTTATTTATCGTAAATTAAAGGGCTTAGAAGACCTAATTTCGGTATCAGTCGTCAACCCTTATATGCATGAAAATGGTTGGACTTTTGCTGAGGGTGAAGGCGTTATCCCAGACCCAATCCACAATGCTAAATATATGCATCAAGTCTATACCGCTGCCAAGCCAGATTATACAGGGCGTGTGACTGTGCCGGTACTGTGGGATAAAAAGAACAACACCATCGTAAGTAATGAGTCATCTGAAATAATCCGTATGTTTAACTCAGCTTTTGATGAGGTAGGTGGTAATAAAGAAGTGAACTTCTTGCCAGAGGAGAATTTGGCTGAAATTGATGAGCTGAACGACTTTATCTATCCCAATATTAATAATGGGGTATACAAATCTGGCTTTGCGACTACTCAAGAAGCCTATGATGAAGCGGTAATTGACTTGTTCAAAGCGCTGGACGCTATCGAGGCCCGCTTAGAGAATAATCGCTATTTAACGGGTGACACCATCACCGAAGCAGATTGGCGATTGTTCACAACCTTAGTTCGCTTCGATCCAGTCTATGTCGGTCACTTCAAATGTAATATCAGACGCATTGTGGATTACCCCAACTTATGGGGCTATACCCGTGATTTATATCAAGAACCTGGGGTGGCCGAAACGGTCAATTTGGATCATATCAAATCACACTACTACGGTAGTCACGACACCATTAACCCCACCCTGATTGTACCGCGTGGCCCTGAGATTGACTTTATGACGTCACATGGCCGTGAACAGCTGTCTGCTTAAATACTAGGGCTAACTTTCTATGACTACACTTTAAATAAAACCTGCTCAAAGATAAGGAAGAATAAGGATGATTGCTAATTATTATAATAAAAACAATAACCTAACAGCAATCACCCAAAAATAATAACACCTAAAACACCAAAACTACAAATCGCTTTCCTTCGCCCAGTGACTGCCCTCCAGACAGTTAAACTGGGTTTTTTTTGACTTCAAAACCATTAAAAAAACCACTCTCAACATGAGAATGGCTTTGTATTTGGTAGTTTATTTATATTAATGAGCATCTACCAAATAGACTGCCCACAACTGCTACTGGCGAGCATCTGGATGTAATAAGTTTTCCATTGCTTCTACTCTTTGCGGCTTCTCACGAGGAATAAACTTATTTAGCACCAACCATATCAAACCAATAATCGGTGAAATCCAACAAACAAAAGCATAAGGTGCATAGGTTAACGTGGCTGCGCCTAGTGTTGCCGCCACGAAGCTACCGCCCATATTCCAAGGAATAAGTGGTGATAACAAGGTACCACAGTCTTCAATAGAACGGGTTAATGTCGTGCGCTTGAAGCCCATTTGCTTGTATTTATCTTTAAGCAATCGACCTGGCAATACTAACGTGGTGTACACATCACCAATGATAGTGCCTACCCCTAATACAATGCCGTAAGTTGAACCTACAAGGCCAAATCTGCTCTTCACTATCTTATTTAACTTGACCATAATGGCCTTGAGAGTACCGTAGTGCTCAAGTGATCCGACAAAAGCTAGTGCAAATATAGTCAATGTCACCACCCAAGTCATCGACATGACACCGCCTTTGGTCAGTAGCTGATCGACCATTTCGACCCCTGTTTCACTGACATAGCCGTCCTGTAATACCACAAAGATATCGTGTACCCCCACTCCTTGCATAAAAAAAGCAATTAATGATGCTACAAATACCCCAATTAAAACGGTAGGAATGGCTGGAAACTGCATAATCGCTGCACCAACTACCACCACTGCTGGTAATAAAGTAAGCAGGCTAATGGTGTAATTATCTGCCATTGTTTGCTGCATAACTTGTACCGATGACATATCAACGGCATCAGAGCCATAGCCTGCCCCAATCCACGCATACAAGCCTAAGGCAATAACGAACGCAGGCACTGTGGTTGGTAACATGCCTTTGATATGAGTCCAGATATCAATACCGGCGGCCGCTGGCGCTAAGTTGGTAGTGTCAGAAAGTGGCGACATTTTGTCACCGAAGAAAGCACCCGATACGATGGCACCCCCAGTTAATTCTGGCGGTAGACCAAGACCTGAGCCAATACCCATCAATGCCAAACCTACCGTACCCACCGTACCCCAAGAAGAGCCGGTAGCAATAGAAATAATGGCACAAATGACACAGACTGATACTAAGAATGATGACGGACTAAAAATTTCGAAACCATAATACAAAATGGTTGGTACTGTACCTGCAATAATCCAGGCACCAATTAACATACCTACCCCCATTAAGATGATAATGGCTGGCAGGCCCACTCGAATTACCCGTAAAAATCGGGATTCCATACCCTCCCAACTACGGCCACGCGCTGCCATAAACACCGCTGTAATCAAAATACCGCAAGCTAAAGGAATGTGGGGAGTGAAGTCGTCGAAGATGAAGAACTGCACCATCAAAATCATGGCGGTGAGTACAAGGGGAGCAATGTCTAGTAAAAAGCTTGATGAGGCTCTATAGCCCTTTACCTCAGGATCGTAGGGCTTATTTTTTATCATAAAAAGGGGCTGTCTCCTTAGTTTAAATTACGCTATCCATAAGATTTATAGGACAGCTATGTAATAAAATTAAACATAAGGGTATTAAAAATTTGGTGTAATGGACAAAATTCAGGCTGAAAACGAGCGGTTAGTCTCTAATGGACATT
>JAHHUJ010000080.1 GCA_020024075.1 Psychrobacter sp. | reverse complement strand
GTCTACAAGAACTACAAGTCTACAAAATATTAAGGTTTTATACATTAAATTGTTCAGTTTTTATGAAATATTGTCCCATATCTGGGACAGTTGTCATTTTTAATTAAAGTTTCTCCTTAATGAGCTGAAAATAAAGCAATGTCTTACAGTCAGCGTTCTAGAGTAGTAAATTAATTTCAAAAAAAACAATGTTTTAATTAGTCAGCTTCAACAATGAAGTGCAACGTTTAGAAATGATAAGAAGAAGAGTAAGATGTGCGCTGTTGCATTTCACCCTTGAGCTCCTACATATCGGAACGTCATGATAAACTACACACATCTCACCTAAGGGCAAAGATATCAGATATCAGCACTATTGCCAGCAAAAACAAGTATTAATGGTAACTATCCCCTAAAATAACACAGCTCAAACGTAGAACTTCTTATAAATACCCATAAGGAGTTTTGATATGAGCAAGCGAATGACTGAGACCCAAACAGTATCAAGTTTATTTAAAAGAATCAGAAACGAGGGTGATTACCCTTCAGCATAATCTCTCTGACGAAGCGTCTCATACATACACAGAGCGCCGGCAATGGCCACATTTAGGCTTTCTTGACCATTAGGCTGAGGTAATGCCACTGGGGTTGCTTGCTGCATAATCTCATCACAGACGCCTTGGCCTTCATGCCCCATTACCCAAGCTACTGGACGATTTAGGTTTTGTTTGTAGATGATGTTATCTGTGTGAGAGCTTGTCGCATAGATAGGCAGTCTCAAGTAACTCAAGACTTCATCGGCTTCAATGCCCTCATAGATAGTTAACCCAAATTGAGCACCCATACCGGCGCGCATGGTCTTTGGTGACCAAGCTTGGGCACTGCCTTTGGTGCAGATAATGTTTTTGATGCCTACTGCTGCAGCTGTGCGTAGCAGAGTACCCACATTTCCATTGTCTTGTACGTCATTTAAGATTAAACAATCTGTGGTAATAGGCGCTTTTAAGGTATGTAGATTGTGACTTGGGACATCGACGATAGCCATGATCTCAACGCCGTTACCTAAGGTGGTAATGCTTTGATAAACACTGTCACTAACCACGGTAAGTCGATTATCAAGGTTATGATCATTGAGTGAAGCCAGTAGTGCCTGAACTTCTGGATGCGATAGGCCACTATAAGAGATGATGATTTGTTGCGGCAAGTGGTTGGCTTGAAGCGCAGCTTCTATAAGATGTACGCCCTCAAGCACAGTTTGACCTGCTTTTTTGCGTTGGCGTGATTGAGTTAACAATGCTTTTGCTAACTTCACTGTTGGGTTCTTTTCTGAAGTAATAACGGGGTTATTAGAAAACTTATTGCTGATTGCGTCGGTCATTATTTGCTCATTTGATTTAGATATTAAAATATATGGTATTGATCACATGGGGCTTTACTTTATTGATAACTAGCTTTCTTGATAACTAGCTATTGCTAATAGCAAGGCTAATAACAAGTTAGGCCACAAAGATCAGATATATAGGAGATAGGGTAACACACCTAGTGCCTAATGAAGTGATGCAGTTTTGAAATAAAAAAGGCCAAACCTAGATGGAGTGGCCTCTAATGGTAATAAAATATAGCAAGAAGATTGAGTTAATTAGGCTTGTTGATGTAGCTTTTGTACGTACTCAACCTCATTTTTTGCCCCCAATACAACCGGCACACGTTGATGGATATTGGTAGGCTCATAATCCATAATACGCTTGATAGCATCAGTTGAAGCACCACCTGCACGTTCGATAAGTAGGCTCATAGGGTTGGCTTCGTACATTAAGCGAAGCTTGCCAGCTTTGTTTGGGTCTTTGGTATCTTTTGGATAAATAAAGATACCACCACGGCATAAAATACGATGCACATCACCCACCATAGCAGCGACCCAGCGGGTATTGAAGTTTTTACCGCGTGGACCGGTTGTGCCCGCTAGTAATTCGTTGATGTATTGCTGCATTGGCGGTAACCAATGGCGCGCGTTTGAGGCATTAATCGCATATTCTTTGGTATCAGCATCAATAGAGATGTTCTTTTTGACCAGTTCAAACTCGCCTGTGGTTGGGTTTAAGCTAAACAGGAGCACACCATCATTATTGGTATCTAAAGCTTCTGAGAAGGTGAATGCTAACATCGCTGATGAGCCGTATAGTAAGTAACCAGCTGCCAACTGCTCAGTGCCTTTTTGTAAAAATTCGGCGTTTGTCGCCGCTTGGCCTTTGTTGCTATGAGGCAAGATTGAGAAGATGGTACCGGTCGGCATATTGATATCAATGTTTGATGAGCCGTCTAATGGGTCAAACAAAACCAACAGCTCGCCTGATTCATTGGCAGGAGTGGCATCATCTAACTCTTCACTAGCGACACCAGCGCAGTGTTTATTAGCAGTTAATGCCTCTAATAATAAGTTATTAGCAATAACGTCCAGTTTCTTTTGTTGTTCACCTTGTACGTTCTCAGCACCAGCTTCGCCATGAATATCTGCCAAAGCGCCTTTGCGTAAAAGCTCTGTAATCTCTTTACCCACTGCGGTAATGGTATTAATCACATCAACCACAGCAGATTGTTTACTGCTGCTGTCTGCAGAAGTAGCGGTTAGGTAACTTTGGAAGTAGTCGTTAAGCGTAGTCATTATGGATTCCTTTATCCAAGGGTCAAGAAGGGGTGTATTGTGTCTATAAATTAATTTTTTTATATAAATTTAGTACGAGAAAGTCAATACGGTCACTTTTTGAAAGGCAGTAAATCAGCTAAACTATACCAGCTTTTAGTAACTTAGTATGATAAGGGGCAAAGACGGCCACTTATGCTTTATTCTGGTGTAAAAAGTGACTAGTAGACTTGTCTAATACTGCTGACTGTAATTAGCAGTAATGCGTCTGCGCAAAGTGTAGCAAAAACCATGCAATATTTCTTGTGCAAGTTAACTATAATAGCCGTATAAATGATAATCCTGATAACGGATTGTACAATTTTATACGGTTTGGTCCTAGTTTTACCCCAATAACCCACCTGCTCATAAAGGATACCTCTAACTGCCATGACTGACTCAACACAGAAACCTGAGACTAGACATCCATCACAGCCGGCCCTATCTGCTAACTTTGACTCAACAACGGCAAGATTGAATGCTTCATTGAGTAAACCCCAATTAAATGACGACGGGCATATCCGTCATTTTTTGGGTATTGAAGGCTTAAGCCGTGCACAGTTAAAAGCCATTATTGCTAAGGCTGAATCTTTTTTTGATGACAATGGCCAGCTCATTAATAGCCCCGAGCTTGAAGGCTGTACGGTTATGAACCTATTCTTTGAGCCCTCAACCCGTACTCGCACCACATTTGAGGTGGCAGAAAAGCGACTGGGTGCCAACGTGTTAAATATTGATATAGCCCGCTCTAGTACTCAAAAAGGTGAGAGTCTGCGTGATACCTTATGGAATCTGCAGGCGATGACCGCAGATATATTTGTAGTGCGTCACTCAGCTTCTGGTGCAGCGCACTTTATGGCCACTGAGGTAACCCCTGAGATTGCTATTATTAATGGCGGTGATGGTTGGCATGCCCATCCGACACAAGGTATGCTGGATATGCTAACCATTCACCGTGAGGCGCCGCGTCCGTTTGAAGAGTTAACGGTGGCTATTATTGGTGATATCAAACACTCTCGTGTGGCCCGCTCTGATATTGCGGCTCTAAAAATATTGGGCGTGAAAGAAATCCGTGTCATTGCGCCACGTACCCTATTACCAAAAGGGATTGAGCGCTATGGAGTAAGGGTTTTTGAGGATATCGATGAAGGGGTAGTGGACTGTGATGTATTGATCGGACTGCGTATTCAAAATGAACGTATTGGCTCGCCGTTGATGGCAGCCTCAGGAGAATACTTCAAGAAGTATGGGATTACCCCAGAACGTGTTGCCAAAGCTAAGCCAGATGCTATTGTTATGCACCCAGGGCCTATGAACCGAGGAGTAGAGATTGCCTCAAATGTCGCTGATGGTCCGCAATCAGTAATTCTTAAGCAGGTCAATAATGGCATCGCGATTCGTATGGCTGTGTTGGCTATGGCGGTGCAAGGGCAACGGGAATATCAGGCGTTGCAATCTTTACTATAAATTCAGAGCTTTACTGAATGAAACTTGCTTATAGCTCATAAACGAAACTCTATCTCTCATACAAAAAAATACTGGATTTATCATGCTTAACCTACTGCCTAAAGAGTTTACTCAGCCCGATATCGAAGCCAAAGAAAATCATTGGTTGTTACCGCCATTGGTTGATTTATGTGCTCGTCTACGTGAGCCTGGTCTACAACAACACGGTACTTTAAAAACAGAAGGTCATGCGGCTCGTGCCAATGGATTTCTGCATGTGGTTACCCCGCCAGACACCACTCCCGTATTAGAAAATGGCTCACTGTTAAAAGGTCTAAGAGAACGTGCCAAGCAAGATGGGGGTATCTACCTGCATATCTTAGGTGCACTAACTGCAGAGTTAAAAGGTGAGCGTCCGGCCAGTGTTGCTGGTCTTAAAAAGGGTGGCTGTATTGCAGTGACTAATGCAGGACGTGCATTTGCCAATGATTTAGTAATGCTGCGTAGTTTAGAGTATGCCGCTACTTTTGGCTTAAAAGTATTTTTTTACCCTAATGAGCCTAGCCTATCAGAGGGTGGGGTGGCTCATGAAGGCTATATTGCCTCTTTTCATGGTCTGCAAGGTATTCCTTGGTTGGCAGAGACGGTTGCTCTATCTACTCAATTATTGATGGTAGAGGAAACGGGTATTTCAGCTCACTTCAGCCAATTGACCTGTAAGTCTTCTATCGGTTTAATGCGTTTGGCTAAGGCTCAAGGCTTGCCGGTTACCTGTGATGTGGCGATGCATCAGCTGCATTTAACGGATGATGATTTGGAAGGGTTTAATGCTCAAGCTTATGTTCTTCCGCCTCTGCGTAGTAATACGGATCAAAAAGCATTGATTAAAGGCTTACAAGACGGGACTATCGATGCTATTTGTAGTCATCATGAACCTTTAAACGACACTGCAAAACAAGCGCCTTTTGCTGAGTCTACCCCAGGTATTTCAAACTTTGATACTTTTATGGCCTTAGGATGCAAACTGGTACGGGACAATATCTTAACCCCTGAGCAATTGGTGGAGAAGATTTGTTTGGCCCCAGCACGAATTGCGGGTATTGAAGAGCAATATCATAAAATTGGCGGTGCAGTGCTGGTTGATCCTAATCAGGAGTGGCAGCTGACCCGAGACAGTATGTTGTCAAAAGGTAAAAATACACCTTTCTTAAATCAGACCTTACAAGGTAAAGTTGTGGAGACTTATTTTGACTGAGCCCACTAAAGTTAGTGGTTCAATTAAAGCAGTCACTTTTTATGAAGTAATCAAAGGAGTAGGGGCAGTGGTTACTGCCCTTGCTTTATGGGCCTGGCACAATGACGTGTCGTTGTGGATTGAGTCGGTGAATCATGCTTGGGTTCAGCATTTTGGCACTTTATTTAGCGCCCAAGTTGAGTCTCTTACTCGAGTGGCACAGCAAGCGTCAGAGAACTGGGCCTTATTCATATTATTTATTCTGGGTTATGCCAGTCTTCGCTTTGTTGAAGCCTATGGCTTATGGACAGATAGAACTTGGGCGTATTGGTTTAGCGTGTTAGGTTACGGTGTTTTTTTGCCCGCTGAAGTCTACTATCTCATCACTCGCCCTTTTGATTGGCTAAAGCTTGCAGTGCTTCTGCTAAATATTTTAGTAGTGATTGTGGTCTACAAACAGATGCGCCGTAAAGGACTAATCTAGATTAGCCCAGAAATAGTTTTTGCTAATTTTGTCGCCAAAAGTGAATAGGCGGCTGAGTTGGGATGAAAGCCATCTTCAGCAAAGAAGTTCTGAGTCTGTAAGTCCTTATTCTCAAGGTTAATCTGCAAAGCCAATACCTGCTCATAGTGATCACAAACCTCAATCAACTTCTCATTCATTATCTGTGTTTTATACCCCATTAATTTATTTAGCGGGCTAGGGATAGCGGGCATATTCTGCATGGGCGGTAAGCAAGGGAAGATAATATGTTTCGCCCCAAATTTACGTTTACTTAAGCCAATAATCTCGCGCAGCTGCTGCTCCCATTTGCTGGTTGAAACGTTAGCAGTGGTGTCATTGACCCCAACCATGACTATCATGATATCCACCGCGGTAGCAGGTGCGGGCAACACATAGAGTCTGCGCAGAGCATCAAAGCTGGTATGGCCTGAGGTGGCGTGGAGCGACCACTCTAGCTGTGAGAATTTTTGTTGAATTTGTGGCAGCAGTTGTAGCTGCTCAAGTAGTTGGCCGGCAAGCGCTTGTTGTTGTGAGCTAACTCCGACTCCAGCGGCTGAGGAGTCTCCTAGTAGCATGATATTGAGTGTTGCCTTATCTTGTTCTTGTGACGGGCTGTCCTTGGTAGCAAGAGACAGTCGCCCTCTACGTTCTCCCTCTGCTTCTGGTAGTCTTAAAGCGGTCTTTTTTAGCTTTAGACCTTGGTAGAGATAGACTGGGGCTAATGCGATGTGTTTTGGTTGTAAAGGAATCATAGTTTTTTACTTTTATATTGTTTATCTGGCTGTTATATAGTGTGTCTGGCTGTGTTAGGTGTTATGAGTGTAATACATTTCAATATTGCAGGCTAGCGTATCGCTAATCGCTGTGCAGCTTGTTTTTTAGGTGGTTTTTTCTAGCTGGCTATGGATCTGAGTTTAAGAGAAGCACCAGTAAGAAAACCAATAAAAACCAATAAAAACCAATAAAAAAGCTTCGCCATAGAGTATGACGAAGCGGATAGCGATAAATCATAGGCTATATTTTACCAACTGCCAGCTTACCAACTGCCAGTACGCTGACGAATGGTGGTTAAGCTGTCATCGACCAATAGCTTGCCGTCAACAAACACATCGCGCAGTAAGTTGTCAGCGCTGCCTTGTAGCTTGTCTTCTTTTATGGTGCTCAGATTACCTTGCTGGTCTTTTACTAAAGCCAAACGTCCTTTTTTTGAGCGTTTTGAGCGGCTGGTGATGGGGTCTTTGAAGATGTCTTGCCATTCGCCATCGATTTGGATTGCACTGGCTTTCATGGCCCAGCTCATGGTATCTCGGGTCACCTGCTGTAATAAGCCACCACCCATACCGAAAGTGACGTTATCGGCACTAAACCCAGCCTTCATGACTGTCTGTAGTATCTTGCCAAGGCTTTGCGGGCTGATGCCATCGCCTTGGATTAGGCGCACATAATCCGGCAGAATTTTGTAGCCTTTACTGTTTATGCTGTAGCCAAATTTGACCGATAAGCGCTCTAGGGCTTCACGCACAACTTTAGCAGGATCACCACTGTCAGGACGGATGACCAAAGTACCACCCATGGTTTCGATTTGCTGCTTTAGCTCATCGCCCCAAATATTATCAATGGCATTCCATAGGTCATAACTGTCTGAGACCACCGCCACAGTATTTCCCTCACCCCCAAATTGATTTAGCATATTGGCATAGGCTTGGCTCTCACGCTTACGGCCCCAAGCGGTCATGGTGCTGTGTTCCGCGGCAGGAATAGAGAAGGCCGGCATCTCCTCGCTCATGCCATACCAGCGACTGGCAGAAACTAAAGCGGTCATACTGTCGGTGCCAGAGAAGTTGACCAAATGAGCCAGACTACCTAAGGCTACAGACTCTAAGCTTGACGCACCACGTGCGCCAAAGTCATGCAGTTTAAAGGGCAAGCCTGCTTGGCTATCAGCTGATTTCTCTAATGCTGCTTTGATCACGTTTTTGCAGTAATAAGATAAACTCGATACTGTTGAGGGATACCAAATGGCCCGTAACAAGGAGGTCTCTAAATAGCTAGGTAGCCAATAGAACTCAGGATCTGTATTGACAATCTGACATACTACGTTAGAGACAGGGATAATGCTGCCCTCGGGCACTGCTTGAATTCTAATGGGCAGATAGCCACCATGCTTCTTTACCAGACGCTCCCAACCTGAGCGGTTAAAGGGTAGGCCATGGGCGGTAATGACTTGTTCTGCCTCGTCAATATCTGCAGGGGTAATAGGCTTGCTCAGATATTCTTTAATATAAGCTTGTAACCCAAAGAAGAGCACATCATAGTTACCTTTGCGAGCTTCGACATAGCTCGACATATATTCACTGCCTGGGGGATATTGTAGCCAGTGCGAAGTTTTGTAGCTGTCAGAGTTAAGAATTAAATTATTTAAATTACTGGTGTACATCACAGAGCTCCTCTGATTGATGAAACGACATTTAGGATAAGTTTTGAGGCTTTTAGGGCTCAAATAAGGAAGCCAAATTAGCCTCAAGTGTCGTAATAAGGTTTACCGTCTATCGGCTTGACTGCATAGGTCGTAACAGGATGTAGGAGACAACAGGAATAACAATCACAGACCTACCATCTTAGTGATAATGGCATAGTGATCGTCAAACATCTTTTTGGGATCAAGCTCAGCCAAAGGCAGCCAGAAAGCCTTGGCAGCATCATCTCCACCTTGTACTTGAGGTAAGCCTTCTGGGTCGTTTTTTAGCTTAAAATAAAAAACTTGAGTAATGGTACGACCTCTTGATGAGCGGTAAGGGTCATCAAAGGTATGCTGACTATGACGAGAGCCATATAACA
>JAHHUJ010000008.1 GCA_020024075.1 Psychrobacter sp. | reverse complement strand
TATAATTAATAATGTTATTTGGTGATAGGTATAATAAAATAGAAAACTATAAGTTATATTTTGTATTGATAGTTATAGAAGTTAAAAGCTCAACAGTATTTAAAACCAAAATATGCTCAGTTGATGTAATAAAAGAAGGGCTGGATTATAGGATAATCCAGCCCTTCTTTTATTAAGGTTAAATCAAATATGGCTTACATAAACGGCAGCTTGGTAAAAATCTGCAACACGGTGGCGTTGACGATATCAACGAAGAAAGCACCTACCATTGGCACGATTAAGAATGCTTTTGGAGAGGGCTGATAACGGTCAGTAACCGCTTGCATATTGGCAATGGCAGTTGGAGTTGCGCCCATACCAAAGCCGCAGTGACCAGCAGCTAGTACCGCAGCATCATAGTCTTTACCCATAATTCTAAAGGTTATGAGATAAGCATAAGCAATCATGACCACGGTTTGTACCGCTAGAATGACTAAGACAGGACCTGCTAAGTCGGCTAATTGCCATAGTTTTAGTGATAATAGTGCCATTGCTAAGAACAAGCTTAGTGAGGCGTTACCAATCACATCGATGGCACGGTCAAACATATGGAAATCAAATACGATGGTCAGTACGTTACGGATAATGACACCGCCTGCCAATGCCCATACGAAAGTGGGTAGCTCAAACCAAGTGTCTTTACCCACAATAGTCATAATATCAGCAAAGGCTAAAGCTGCTGCAAATAAAGCCAATGATTCAATGGTAGAGGACGCTGTTATCAAGCGGATATTGTCTGGTTTTTCGAAGATTTCTTTATTGCGATAAGCTTCTTCTTCTTTGTGCTTGGTGCTATATAGTGATTGTTTGCCAGCAAGTCTCTCAACCTCAGTAGGGTTAGGATTATCAGCAGAAGGTTTTACGCCAAGCTTGTTGATTAAGCGGCGTGCAACAGGGCCCCCAATGATACCACCAGCGACCAAGCCGTAAGTGGCGACAGCAATACCTAATGTTGTTGCCCCAACGACACCGTATTGTTTTTCTAAAGTCAGTCCCCAAGCACCTGCCGTACCATGACCACCAGTCAGGGCGATTGACCCTGTGACTAGTCCTAATAAAGGATCAAGTCCTAAGGTGCTGGCAATGGCAACCCCTGCGATGTTTTGTACGATAATGAAGCTTGATACAACAAGGGTGAAGACGATCAAAGGGGTACCCCCTGCTTTTAGTCGTCCAAAGTCGGCACTGAGTCCGATAGAGGCAAAGAACATCAGCATACAGGCAGTCTGAAGCTCTTGTTGGAAGTTAAAGCTGTAACCCCAAAATAAATTTATCATATAGATAATGAAGGCTGCCACTAAACCACCAGCGACAGGTTCTGGAATATTAAAGTCTTCTAAAAACTTGACTTTTTTGACCAATAAGCGGCCAAGTAGCAAAACAAGTGTGGCTAAAATGAGGGTGTAATAGCCATTTAAAGTGATTTCCATAAACTACTCCTTTTACAACGATACGGTTATCTATAAGTCAGTCATCTTTAAAGTGAAGGTATAGTCGGTGAGCTTATAAATCGTTATGGCATCTGGTTCAGCCTACAGCTGTGATACGTTCACTAGGTTGTTTTGTATCGATTTTTAAAGGTCTTTGACTATAGAAAAGCGAGTATTACACTGGCTCCATTTATAGAGGTTTGACTGTAATTTGGAATAAAAAAAGCCCATGCTAATAGGTGATTAGCTGAGTTTGAAGTTCCTAATATTGAGTGTTAATAACTTAGATTAAGTTGTGGTTAGCCAGGTGTTTCATGATAAGGCCAACCTCTTTTTTATGTAATAAGTAGATAACCAATAGAGCTTGAAAACGTTCTAGAATTCGGTTTATCTGGACTAAAAACCGACTATTCTACAATATAAAGTGACAATTCAGTAGGGGTATTAAGGTAATTACAAGGTTTTTAACTAAATAATAGCTTTGTTATACAATAACTTAGCCTTATCAAACTTACTAAGCTTACGGTTTGTAGCCTTGCTACTTGTTCTATTTGCTACTTGTTCTATTTGTAGCGTTTACGCTAGTTTACTTAAGAGAAGAGGCTAGTTTTTGGATTTGTTATCAATCTTTGAATACCAACATGGCTGGGTGATTTATGGCTGTGCAATAAAAAACGCCAGCATAGTGCTGGCGTTTTATTATGTTATGAGTTTTTGTGAGAAATCAGTCGCATCTTAGCTCAAGCATAGCCTTAGGTTCAAAAGAAGCCTTAGAGAGATGACGCTTTAGCCACGTACTTCTCCATGACCATAGACAATCCATTTCTGAGAGGTTAGACCATTTAGACCTACTGGGCCACGGGCATGAATTTTGTCGGTTGAAATACCGATTTCAGCGCCTAAGCCATATTCAAAACCATCTGCAAAGCGGCTAGAGGCGTTGATCATGACGCTTGATGAGTCCACTTCACGGATAAAGCGCTGTGACTTACTGTAATTGTCAGTGATAATCACATCAGTGTGATGGCTACCGTGGGTGTTGATGTGCGAGATTGCCTCATCAATTCCCTCGACAATTTTAACCGCTAAGATGGGTGCCAAATATTCTGTATCCCAATCTTCGTCATTGGCATCGCTCAGATGACCTGACAGTTTAGCATTGTCTTGTAAGATGGCTTTTGAGGCAGCATCTAAGCGCAGTTGCATGGCCTCATCTGCGGCAACGATGGCTTCAGCAATCTTAGGCAATAAGGTATCAGCAATGGCCTTATCTACCAACAAAGTTTCCATCGTATTACAGGTGCCATAGCGGTGAGTCTTGGCATTCACGCTGACGGTAACGGCAATTTCAGGGTCTGCATCACGATCGATAAAGGTATGGCAATTGCCATCTAAATGCTTAATAACCGGCACACGGGCATCTTTACTGATACGCTCAATCAATCCTTTACCACCACGAGGCACAATCACATCGACAAATTCAGTCATAGTGATTAGCTCACCGACAGCAGCACGGTCGGTAGTCTGCAGCACTTGTACACCATGCTCAGGGAGTCCTGCTTGTTTTAGACCTGCCAAAATGCACTTAGCAATGGCTTGGTTTGATTCAAAAGCTTCGGAGCCACCACGCAATATAATGGCGTTACCTGATTTGAGAGCCAAAGAAGCCGCTTCTAAGGTGACGTTTGGACGAGATTCATAGATCATACCAACCACGCCCAATGGCACTCGCATTTTACCCAGTTGAATACCAGAAGGACGATAGGTCATATCACTCACTTCACCAATAGGGTCAGGCAAAGCAGCCACATCCTTTAATCCTTGTAACATACCCTCAAAGCGGTCATCTGTTAGCTCTAAGCGGTCTAATAGGGCAGCATCTAAGTTATTATCATGGCCTTTTTGCATATCAATTTTATTAGCGGCCAAGATATCAGATTTTGCTTGTTTTAATTGCTCATAAATACTTAGAAGCGCGTTATTTTTATCGCCAGTATTGGCAGCAGCTAATAATCTTGAGGCCTGTCTGGCTTGTTGTCCCACTTGCTGCATATACGTTTTGACGTCCGCGATGTCTTGTGTCATTTATCGTTCTCCTAGCTTGTTAATATAAAAAATAGGATTTATTTACCTATAACATAAAGCAGATATAGCCAATAGTAAAGCCGTACTCAAGCTTTATACCTTGCTTTATAACTTGCTTCATAGACTGCTTCATCACTGAGCCTTGTCACTGATTTATAACTAAAATAGAGTGCTAGAGTAACTTGGTACTATTAGCACTAGAGTGAGCGGCTAAGTTGATTATTGAAGGCCCTGATTAATTTAACGGTGCGTTATTCACCTTTTTAAAAGTTTGATGTTTAAGTAGGGGGTGGTTTTCAAAGCAGTTAATGAGGCAGGACAACCAGAAATTTGGTTTATCACTCAACAAATTTACAAATAATGTGGGGTTTTCTCACTGATTTGGGCAAAATATTTGCTTATGTCATGGGTTTTAAGAGACAATACACTATTAAAACTTATCACGTAGGGCTACCTGCCTATTTTTACGTTATACCCTTTATTGCTTACAATTTATTTCGGACACTAGCCACTGTTATGCCACATTCTACTTCAGATCGACCTATTGCCCTTGATTTGCAAAACATTCATAAAAGCTACGGCTCGCTTGAGGTATTAAAAGGGGTCTCACTCACAGCCTACGATGGTGATGTGATTTCTATCTTGGGCTCATCAGGCTCAGGGAAGTCCACTTTATTGCGTTGTATTAATCTTCTAGAGAAGCCCAATCAAGGCACCATTACCTTGGGGGGTGAGTCATTGGATTTAGTCCCTGGTAAATCAGGTGAATTGGAAGCCGCTGATAGAGGACAGCTAGAAAGATTCCGTGCTCGTGTCGGCTTTGTCTTCCAGAACTTTAACTTATGGCCACATAAGACAATTTTACAAAATATCATTGAAGGACCGACTCAGGTCTTAAAAATAAGTAAGGCTCAAGCCATAAGAGAGGCTGAGCAGCTGTTAAAAAAAGTGGGTCTGCTTGATAAAAAAGACGCTTATCCCGATAACTTATCAGGGGGTCAACGTCAACGCGTGGCAATAGCTCGTGCTTTGGCAATGAATCCGCAAGTATTGTTGTTCGATGAGCCGACGTCAGCCCTAGATCCAGAGCTGGTAAATGAAGTGTTGGCTGTTATGCGTGACTTAGCCGCAGAAGGTCGCACTATGCTTATTGTTACTCATGAAATGCGCTTTGCTCGCGATGTATCGTCGCAAGTAGTGTTCCTACATCAGGGCCGTATTGAAGAGGCGGGCACTCCAGAGCAAATCTTCGATAACCCAACCTCGCCTCGAGTACGTGAATTTATGGCCTCACATCATGCCGATGCCAACAAGATTGATTAGTTTTAATCACTGGCCTGATTAATAAATTGAGTAATAAATAGCAGGTCAATAAGAGTGAGTGTCGATGGGTACTCACTCTTTTTTGTGGCACTGTATAAAATGAGGCAATAAAATGATTTGTTTTTACTCAAACCCTCATGTATTATTTTTGTATATGAAAATTACACAAACCTTATCGTATATCCCTCATTATCACTATATCTAGTTCGAGGCTTTAATTGGATTTATAAAGCCACTGATTCGGTTGGCAACATCCATAAAATTTTTAGCCCATTTAGTTTTGTATAAGCCACTTTTTGGCTTTGGAGAAAGAAGAAATGTCATTATTTGATATGCAGTTATCGCGCAAGGTTTTACCAGTACTAGTTATGGCTGGTATGGTAGGGCTAGTAGGTTGTTCACAGTCTGATACTAAGGCAGAAGCAGAAAGCGCAGCTTCTACAGAAGGCAAAACCATTCGTATTGCTACTGAAGGTGCCTATCCTCCATTTAACTACACCAATAATGACGGCAGTTTGGGCGGCTTCGATGTCGATGTTATCAATGCCGTTTGTGATGAAATTAAAGCCAACTGTGAGATTGTCTCTCAAGATTGGGACGGTCTTATCCCAGGTCTATTGGCTAATAAATACGATGCCATCATCGCTGGTATGTCGATCACTCCAGAGCGTGCAGCAACCGTTGACTTTAGTGCCCCTTACTTCTCAAATACTATGGTTTGGTTGGCCAAAAAAGATGGCACCTTTAGCCCTGACGACATTACTAATAAAGACTTAGGTAGCCAGCGTTCAACAACTTTGGGCGAATACTTGTTGGCCAATTTTGATAATAAAGAGGGTAACAAGGTTAACTTATATGATACTTATGAGAATGCTTATCTTGATCTGAAATCAGGCCGTGTGGACGCTGTTTTGGCTGAAAAAGTATCTGCAGCAGACTGGTTACCAGAGAACCCTGAATATGCAGTAATTGGTGAAGAGATTGATAATGATGACAATTTAGGGATTGCGCTCCGTAAAAACGATCCCCTAAAAGCTGAGTTCGATAAAGGTATTGAAGCGATTCGTGCTAATGGTAAGCTGGCGGAAATTGAAGCTGCTAACTTTGGTGAATAAACCTAAGCCGTCGTAGTCTTATTAATGAAATTTTTGTTATCAAATATTAATCAAAACTAGGATCACATCATGACAACTGCAACAAAATCAAAAAGTAAATGGGCTGTATTATCTGTGGCCTTATCTGGCTTAATGCTCGCTGCTTGTAACAACAGTAGTGAGGCTCCTGCGGCTAGCGACTCAGCCGAAGCTAGTAGCAATGCTGATAGTACAGAGCAAACCATTAGAATCGCAACTGAATCAAGCTATAAGCCATTGAGCTATACCGATGCTGATGGTAAATTGATTGGTTTTGAAATTGATTTAATCAATGCGCTTTGTGACGAAATGAAAGCTAAGTGTGATATCAGCTCTCAAGAGTGGGATGGCTTAATTCCAGGTCTTCAGGCTAAGAAGTTCGATGCCATTATTGCGGGTATGTCAATCACGCCTGAGCGTCTACAAAAAGTAGACTTCACTGAGCCGTACTTAAGTAACGGTCTTATCTTAGTCGCTAAAAAGGGCGATGAAGTCAGTGTAGCAGATGACTTTACTGGCGTGCCTGTGGGCGCTCAGCGCGCTACTATCGCGGCTCAGTATATCGAAGAGACACACCCAAAAGCCAAACTTAACTTATATGATACGCAAGAGAACGCTTATCTAGATCTAACTTCAGGTCGTATTCGTGCTCTATTCTCAGATAAAGTGACCGCCGCTTACTGGTTAACGAGTGATGAAGGCCAAGCCTTTGAACAAAAAGGTGAAGAGTTTAACACTGATGACACCATGGGTATCGCTGTGCGTAAAGGTGATGAATTAGCGGCTAAATTCAATACGGCGCTACAAGCTCTAAAAGAGAGCGGCAAGTATGATGAGATTTCAGCCCCTTACTTTGGAACCAGTACCACAGCTGCTGCTCAAAAGGCGGCTGCTCAGTAAGCTAGTCTTAAGCAGTACTTTCTTAAGTGGAGATTGTCCCAAAACAGTAAGATCACAAAAGAACATCACAGCTTAAAGGTAGATGTTCGTATCGCTGGCTGGAGTCGTAAGTCTTTGATTAGCTATTGGTTGTTAATAGGGCAGTTAAGGCGATAAGACTTCAGACCAGATTTTTTAGAATTCATAAGGACATAAGGATGCTTAAAAGCCTAGTAGCACACCGTAACATACCCCCTAGTCGTATCAAAAAAGGGGCTGTCACTCTTATTGCCGCACTGTCTATCTCAGCCTTAGTAACCGGCTGTAATAATTCTGATAGCACTAGTGACACTGCCGCTGAAGGTGCTGATGCAGAGCAAAAAGTACTACGCGTGGCCACTGAGGGAGCCTATGCTCCTTTTAACTATACCGATGCTGAGGGTAATTTAGCTGGCTTTGATGTGGATATTACCAATGCTCTTTGTGACCAGATGCAGCGAAAATGTGAGATTACCGCTCAAGACTGGGAAGGAATTATTCCGGGTCTAAAAGCCAAAAAGTATGATGCCATTATTGCTGCGATGTCAGTAACGCCTGAGCGTGCTGAGCAAGTAGATTTTACGGACCCTTATTTCACCAACTCTTTGGTATTTATTGCCAATAAAGACAGTAGCTTTGATCCTAGTAATGCCGAGGCTATTAATAGTAGTGAGATTGCAGCTCAGCGTTCGACCATTTCATCACAGTGGTTAGAAAGCAACTACCCAAAAACCAGCATTAAAATGTACGACACATTAAATAATGCCTTTTTGGATTTAGAATCTAATCGGGTTGATGCCATGATTTCTGACAAGCTGCCGGCTCTAGAGTGGTTAACTAAGAACAGCTCAACGTTTGAAATTAAAGGCTCAGACATTGAAATTGATGATAACTTTGCTATTGCAGTACGTAAGCAAGATGGGTTAAAGCAAGAGATTAATACCGCATTGGCAGCGATAAAGGCCAATGGGACTTATGACCGTATTAAAGACAAGCATTTCCCGATGCCATAGTCTATCTGGCCTTGCTTTTAAAAGCCTCACTTCAGAGTGAGGCTTTTTTGTAGAGAAAGATGTTTTGGGTTAAGGGGTTACGGTTTTAATAACGCGGGCTGCCGATAGAGCCATGCTTACAGCTCAAGAGTCCTACTTAGAGGTCATCATATACTTAACTATTTGGCGTATAATATGTTAAAATTCGCCGTTTGCATATAATCGTAAAATACGATTTAATCTCAGTATTGTTCAATACACTTGATGACAGCCCCTGCTTTTAGGACTGTTACTGAGTATTCAGTTTTACTATCCCGTATCATGTATAGTCGTTTCTTCTCTCTCATTATTTAGGTTGCTTCTCACGTGTTTGATTTGCAAGGTTTTGGACATCTCTTACTTAGTGGCTCGTTGATTACTATCAAACTTGCCTTAGCAAGTCTTGCAATAGGTTTGGTCTTGGGGCTGTTAGGGGCTACCGCCAAGCTTTCTAAGATTTGGATATTTCGCAAACTGGCGACGGTTTATACTGCGACTATGCGCGGTATACCAGAGCTGCTGTTGGTATTATTTTTATATTACGGCGGCTCCATGCTTATTATGGCGGTGCTACAGAAGTTCGGCTATAACGAGTATGTCGAAGTCAGTCCATTCTTAGCAGGGGTATTAGCGCTGTCTATTGCCTTTGGTGCTTATGCTACCGAAGTATTTAGAATGGCTATTCAAGAGATACCAAAAGGTCAGTGGGAAGCGGCTGAAGCGCTTGGCATGAAGCCGATGCAGGTATATTTCCGCATTATTGTGCCCCAAGTTTGGCGCTTGGCTTTACCTGGTTTGGGTAACTTATTTTTGGTGCTATTAAAAGACACGGCATTGGTCTCAGTGGTGGGGTTAAAAGACATCATGTATCATGCTGCACGCGGGGCTCAAGCGACCCAGCAAGCTTTTACTTTCTATATGGCTGCTGCTTTTATTTATTTGGGACTGACCATCGTGGTGACTGCCTTTATGATGTGGCTTGAATGGCGGGCGAATCCTGCTCAGCGCTATGCAAAAAAACTTGCGAAACAGCACGTCTCGCAATCAATTAATGCAGCTAAAGGGTAGGGGGCAGACATGGACTGGAATTGGCAAGTAATTTTTACATACCTACCTGACTTATTAAGTGGTGTCGCATTAACCGTTAAGCTGGTGGTCATCTCTGGTATTCTGGGTTTTATTTTTGGTTTGGGCCTAGCTCTATTGCGCTTATCTTCCAATAAGCTGGTGCAAGTATTGCCCTTTTTATATATCTTCTTTTTCCGTGGAACGCCGTTACTGGTACAGATATTCCTCATTTATTATGGTTTATCACAGTTTGAATTTATCAAAGAATCTTTTTTATGGGAGCCGGTGTTAAAGCAGCCATTTTGGTGTGCCATTATCGCTTTCACTCTAAATACCAGTGCTTATACGGCAGAAATTATTCGTGGTGCTATCCAGTCTATTCCACCAGGTGAGCTTGAAGCGGCGGATGCTGTTGGTATGTCTCGTTGGCAGAAGTTAACTCGTATTACTTTGCCTCGTGCCTTTGGTATCATGCTTCCAGCTTACAGTAATGAAGTTATCTTTATGCTAAAAGGCAGCTCGCTGGCTATGACCATCGCCTTGATGGACATTACCGGTATTGCTAAGACCATCAGTGCTCGTACTTACACTATTTTTGAGTTGTACTTTGCCGCTGGTGTTATTTACCTAGTATTGTCTTGGGTAATATTGTTAACATTCCGCTTAATAGAAAAGCGGGTCAACCGTCATAATACCTATGTACCGCCTGATATAGCGACCAATACCATTCCTTAACGAATACTGCCCCTTAGCCAAACCTTGCTTAAAAAAATAGCCAGCTATTATTATATGCTGGCTGTTTTTTTGTCTAAACATAGATGATAATGTGATCCTTAATAATGCTGATTAATAAAATCACTGCAACTTAAACTGTGAGAGTTAATATGACAACCTCTATTGAGAGCCCCTGTAACGCTAAGTACTTAGGTAAGGTGGTGTGTGTCGGGCGCAATTATGCTGCCCATGCTGCCGAATTAGGCAATGAAATACCGACACGGCCCATATTGTTTATTAAGCCGGCATCGAGTGTGGTGGGTATTGATTCACTTATAGCCAGTCAAGTTATAGATGTCCCAAGAGACACTGCGTATGAGGTGCATTATGAAGCTGAGCTCTGCGTGCGTATTGGGGCGCCTCTAAAGGCCGCCTCAATTGACGCCATAAAAGAGACACCCAAAGCAATCGATGCGGTTACCTTAGGGCTGGACTTAACCTTGCGTGAATTACAAAGTGAGCTAAAAGCCAAAGGTCATCCTTGGGAGCGTGCCAAATGCTTCGATGGGTCTTGTGTGCTCGCACCGTGGGTTGACCCTGAAGTCTTTGCTGACTTTAGTGCCGTTAATTATCAGCTATATATCAATGAGAAGTTGACGCAAGAGGGCAAGACTGAGCTGATGTTGTTTTCGCTATATGAGCTGTTAAGCGAAATAAGTTATGCGTTTAGCTTACAGCCTGGCGATGTCATCATGACTGGTACTCCAAGCGGTGTGGGGGTGTTAAAGGCAGGTGATAGATTGACCTTGAAGCTGGGTGAGCATCAGTGGCAGACAGAAGTGGAATAATGGCTTGAGTCGTCCTTATCTTATTTAGCTCATAAGAACCGTCATTAATTTTAATGGCGGTTTTTTTGTGAGTAAAGAAGGAGGTATTGTTTCGGTCGTAACTTCTGTCATTGCTCTGTCATAAAACTTTAAATAGGGTGTCACGTAACTGTATTAGGCTAGGACAATATTTAACTTAAGCAGTATTTGTGAGTGGGTGTAAAAATCAATTTTGCCGGTCCACATAACAATAATTTGAGGAATAAACAGATGACCCAAGTAGCTAAGAGAGCAGCAGAAGCTAACCTTCATAGTAACGAGCACAACCCGAATGCTCTTCAGGAGACAGCCAATACTATGCTAAAAACATCCGCCACACGCAGAAGCGTTCTGACTTTTTTGGCGGGTGTGCCCATGCTACCTTTAGCAGGCTGTACATCAACTTCAACGCTTAATCAAGTTGGTCACAACTCAGCTTCGACACCTTTGATGCCTATGACGAAAGCTGTAAAGCAGGTCAAGTTCATCGGTATGGAAGCTCCTTCACTAGATAACCCTGAGCAGATGGCCACAGTTTATGTCAACTCAAAAATGCAGGCTGACTTTACTGATGGAACTAAGCAGGTTTATGACTTAGCCTATACTCCGTTTTTTGTGACAGGGGATATGGTGCCAGACGGTCTAGGTGGAACCACTCGTGCCGGCCAGCTATATGATATTAATAATAAGCCACTATATGATGCTTCAGCGGGTCAACCTGTGCCTTTTTATTCTGACTGTCCAGATGGCTCATCATTAATCACAGTGAAGGGGGCGAAAGTTGCTGGCGTTAAAGGCAATCCAGTATTTGCTGTGGTTCAGTTTGAGTATGCCAGTAAGGATCGTTCAGGCAAAGATACTTGGGGTCGTCTACCTTCACCGATTGCAGTATTAACTTTAGATCAAAACCCAAACACTGGGGAGCTAAAGTTGGTTAAATACCACAATATTGATACTTCTAAGGTGCACGGATTATGGATCACTTGTGGTGCTTCATTATCGCCTTGGGGAACACATTTATCTTCTGAAGAGTATGAGCCTGATGCACACAACTTAGCGGCTGAAGATAAGGGTAAATTCCTAGATTTTAGTAAGGCATTATATGGCGATCAAAACAAAGCTAACCCTTATCATTATGGTCATATGCCAGAGGTTTTCGTTAACCCTGATGGTACAGGCTTTGTGAAAAAGCACTATAACTTAGGCCGTATCTCTCATGAATTAATTCAGATGATGCCAGATGAGAGAACAGCATTGATGGGTGATGACACTACCAATGGCGGGCTGTTCATGTTTGTTGCAGACAAGCCTCGTGATCTATCTTCAGGCAACCTGTATGTCGCCAAAGTTACCCAAACCTCAGCTAAAGGGGTAGGCACTGGTGCATTTACTACTCAGTGGATTCATTTAGGCCATGCCACCAGTAGTGAAATTGAAGCGATGGCCAATAGCTTCAAGCCAGAAGACATCATGAGCGTCAAATATAAAGACCCTCAAGACGCTAGCTATACCAAGATTTATTATAACGGTAAGCCAAACTGGGTTAAATTGAATAGCAAAAATAAACACGCCGAAAAAGCCGCTGCTTTCTTAGA
Source organism: Psychrobacter sp. (assembly GCA_020024075.1). Taxonomy (GTDB): domain Bacteria; phylum Pseudomonadota; class Gammaproteobacteria; order Pseudomonadales; family Moraxellaceae; genus Psychrobacter. The sequence continues at coordinate 7,468 of JAHHUJ010000008.1, read as the reverse complement.
AACCCACCGTTATGCAGCCTTAAAAGGTGCCTCAATGGCATTTACTAAGATGGAAGGCACCACGGTCAATATTAAAGACAAAGTGGCTTATTCTGCTATGGCCAGAGTGGAGAAATCTATGGTTGATCCAGTTAAGTATGGCGACCACGGGGTGCATGTGGCACAAAACAAATCTGGAGCAGTCTATGCGCACAAGCTAAGTGGTGGGCAAAAGAGCATCAACAACGCGATGCCTATTAACTCAGAGTGGGTGCCAGTCTCTATGTCAGTACCACCAAACTTAGTAGGTCAAGATATTACGGCTGATGAGCTAGGCAATAAGTCACATCCAGACAAAATATCTTGTCCTGACAACCTAAAATTCTCCGAAAAAATGCGTACTTTATTTATTGGTGAGGATTCAGGAACTCATGTGAATAACTTCTTATGGGCCTATAATGTGGATACTCATGAGCTAAGTCGCCTGCTATCTACCCCAGCAGGCGCAGAATCAACTGGTTTGCATGCGGTTGATGAAGTAAATGGTTTTACCTATATTATGAGCAACTTCCAGCACCCAGGTGATGGCATTGCTGACAATGCTAAAGTAGCTGCAAAAGTTTTACCATTTATTAATCGCCATTATAAGGACACTTATGGGGCGGCAGTGGGATACTTAGGTCTGAATATAGGCTAAAAGACAAAAGCAATAGGTAAACTTTAATTAAATAATAAGATATCGACAAAAACCTCAAGTGTGTAACACTTGAGGTTTTTACTTTATTAGTAAGACAGGCTAATATGAAGTCTCTATCATAAATTGCCTTATTAGACTATGACTAAACCAAAGCCTGTTGAAAATTATAACTTACATGAAGCGTGTGAGCTGGTTACCTCTTCTCATCCAGTATTCTTAAATGAGCTCCATGAAAAAATGGCCACCCTTGATACTCTTGATGAAGAAGAGATTATCAAGATGTCGGAGAGCGACCTGGGTAATGCTAGAAAGAGAACCCCACTCACAGTAGGTGATGTGATTGAGGGATTAACTCAGCTGGCTACCTCTGGTGTACTAGAAGTGACTGAAATTATAGAGTCTTTACACTCGGAGCTGCTACTTAGACCCTTAGGACGCTTTAATGAAGATTCTTTGAAGCGTTGGCAAAATGGATTTAATCGTAAGCTTTATAATGGTATACGTCATTTAGTACAACAGGTGGGTGTGGGTGTTACCCAAACCAATACTAAGTTGGTGCGTAAAGCGTTAAGAGGTTACCATGATCGAAGATTATCAAATACTCTGAAGCAGGGCGTCAATATTATCAATGGTATGATAGGCGATCATTTAATTGCCCAGCAAAACTCGCTTGCGGTGCCTATGCTTATCTATGATAGATATGGTCAACCTCTGGGCAATAAGCTGTCAGGCAGAATTGTATTACTATGTCATGGTCTATGCCTAAGCTATTTAAGCTGGCATCCTTGTGAGGAGGATAGCCTTGGTGAGAACATAGCTTTGGCTCAGCCGAAGACAACAGTTCTGTATTTAGATTACAACACTGGGATGCGTATCTCACAAAACGGTCGCCGTTTATCGCATCTTATGAAGCAGCTACTCGAAGAAAACCCAGATATCACCCAAATCGACTTGGTGGGTTATAGTATGGGCGGGCTAGTCGCCCGTAGTGCTTTATTTTATGCCGAACAAGAGGGGCTTGATTGGCTTGATCGAGTCGGCAATCTAATCACCTTAGGTACCCCGCATCAAGGGGCACTGCTTGAGCGTACCAGTCATTATTTGTTAAATCTTACAGGTAAGGTGCCTTTTGCGGCTTCATTCTCAAAGATGGGTAATATTCGCAGTGCTGGGATTATTGATTTGCGTTATGGCAGTATTCGCGATGAGGACTGGAAGTATCTAAAAGAGCGGGATGTGTTACCTGAAGAGTTTCGCCATCCTACCAAGCTGCCTCGCCATGTTAGGACTTATTTTATTGCAGGGTCTATGGTGGAAGGGGTCTATGACTCTAAAGCTACTAACCTAGTAGGAGATGGCTTAGTAACCATTGAATCTGCGTTAGGGGAAGCTGGAGAGCTGCATACGCTATATGTACCAGAAGGGCGCAAAGCTATATTCTATGGGGTGAATCATCTAAATCTGCTGTATGACCGCCGGATACATTATCAAGTTATAGAGTGGCTGAATGACAATGGCAGTGGCGACTCGGCGCTGGCGCTCAAGTCACGTAGAGAATCCTTTGCTGAAGATGATATTGAAGTTGTGGTATAGATATTGAAGTTGTGGTATAAAAGTATAGCCCCAAAAAACCTCCTAAGCTTTGGCCATAGGAGGTTTTTTATATCAATTAAGCGCTTAATAAACTATACCGTTATAGCTTAGCGCATAACCAAATAATTAATGATTCATTAACCAAATATCTCATTAATATCGGCTTTATTGAATTTATAGATAGAGCCACAGAATCCACAATCCATCTCAAAGTTGCCACCTTGTTCTTCAATGATTTCTAGGGCTTCTGCTTCGCCAAGTTGAACAATAGCCGCTTCACACTTAGCACGAGAACAGGTGCAACCAAACTCCAAGGCAACAGGATCTGGGGCCACCACGCTCTCCTCGTTATACAAACGATAGATAACCTCGTTGGCATCGAGTGTGGTCAACTCTTCAAACTTAACCGTACGGGTAAGTAACGTTAATCTTGTCCATAGATCATCATCAATACCTGCAACCTCATCTTGCTCTACTTGATATTGCTCTTCTGCGGTACGAGGCAGCATCTGGACTAGGATACCACCGGCTTGCAAGCCGTCACAGGCTAAATTAATCAAGGTTGGGATTTGTGCTGATTGTAGCTGATAGTGCGCTAAGCACTCAGCCAGATTATTGTGGCTTCTTTCAACAACCCCTTGATAGGCCTCGCCTTTAGCAGGCTGAATATTAATGAACATAACCCCTTTGCCCACAGCGCCTAATTCAGCAAAAGCTTCATCGGCACTGGTTTTATCCGCCCAAGCTTGTTGCTGCGCTTCGCTGTCAGCTTTCCAGCTGGCTAAAGCACGAATGATACCTGACTGGTCACATTCTGCCATGGCCCAATTCAGTAAGCTGCTTTCATCGGAGGACTGTAGCTGAATAGATAAAGTCCCGTCAATTTTAAGCGTACCAATTAGTAAACTGGCTGCTGTCAACATCTCGCCTAGTAGGCGCTTGATTGATTCTGGGTACTCTTTTTGGGCAGTGATGGTGGCATAGCTTTGTTGTAAGCGAACCACATCACCACGGACAGGAGAGTCTGCGATAAAAAAGCGTTGACGTAAATCAGTAAGTTCGGTCATTTAGTGTCTCAATCAGTTGTATAGTGCGGTTATCAATGAAATAGTCTTGAGTTAGTTAGAGAAATTATATGGGGGATGATGTTCAGTTTATCAATATAAAAATGAGTAGGAAAGCTAAGTTTTTGGGAGTAACCTAGCTATGGCGATCTGAAGTTGACTTGAAGCTGATCTAGTGACTGATTTGCTCAGTTGGTAAATAAATAAAATTTGACAGCTAGGTTAGGTTGACAGCGACTAGGACTAGTGTGATGGTGGTCTATGCCAAAACCAATCCAGAGCTAGGTGCGAAAGGTATCACAGCCCTCTTAGTAGAGAATGGTATGGAGGGATTTGGTGCCGAAAAAGCGACTTGGATGGCAGGGGAGGGTATTCAGATCTTTGGCGGTAATGGCTATACCAACGAATACCCGCTAGGCCGATTCTGGCGAGATGCCAAGCTATATGAGATTGGAGCAGGCACCAGTGAGATTCGCCGTATGCTAATTGGTCGTGAACTATTTAACGAAACCAAATAAGATTGTAGTTGACCTATCTTACTTATGTGCCCAAACGATAAACTTACGTCCCATCGTTATGATTGGGGCGTTTTTTTATTGAATTAAGAGTAAGATAGGTTATAAATAAAAGTTAAAAAGTGATAATTGAAAAGGATGTAGGATGAATATCACCCAATATGAATGCCAAGCTTGCGGCTGGGTATACCCTTCACAAGCAGATGTTAAGTCACAAAGCGTCGTTCAGTTCTCTAAGCTTGCTGATGATTTTAGTTGCCCCTTATGTGGGTTCGGTAAGTCGGAGTTTCGTGCGGTTAATGAGGTCACAGAGACGGCTAACTGTGATGCTTATCAAAGCGAGCGTCGACAAATTGTAATTATAGGGGCAGGCTTAGCGGGCTGGTCGGTAGTCGATGCGATAAGGGCATTAGATAAAGAGGTGGCCCTTACTTTAATTGCTGCTGATAATGCGGATCGCTACCACAAGCCCATGTTATCAGCAGCTTTTAGTCAGAAAAAGACAGCCTCTGATTTGATACGATTTACGGGTGAGGAGGCTGCCACTAAAGCTGGGATTGAGCTATTGGCAAACAGTACGGTAGTTGCTATTGATAGTGAAAAACGCAAGGTGCTACTAGATAATGCTCAGCTGAGCTATGACAAATTAGTCATGGCTATTGGCGCTACTCCTGCCATTCCGCCTACTATAGACGCCCAAAACGTATGGCACATTAACCATATTGAGGGCTTTAATAGTATTGAGCAAGCACTCTCAAACTCAAATAAGGCGAAGCATATTGCAGTCATTGGTGCTGGCATGGTGGGAACTGAAATTGCTGAAGACCTAACTAAGGCAGGGCATAAAGTTAGCTTATTAGATATGCAGCAAACCCCTTTGGCGTTGATGTTGCCTGAAATTGCTGGCAATAAAATCAAACAAGCATTAATTGCCCAAGGCATTAACTTTATGGGCAATAGCCGAGTAGATGAAGCGAATGCTTTGGCCACAGGAGGCTATCAGCTAACCGTGACTGACTGTGGTAAGAGTAGCAAGCAAAATCTTGAAGTAGACCATATATTAGTGAGTACTGGGCTTAAGGTAGAGGAGGCTTTACCCCAAAGTGCCAAGCTAGATTTTGACAGACTCTCTGGCATCTCAGTACAAGAGGCAACACTGCAAACTAGCGATCCCAATATTTATGCCATTGGCGACTGTATGTCAATTTCTGGAGTACCTTGTCGTTATGTGGCCCCCCTTAGAGCACAAGCTTCAACCATTGCTGAGCACATTCTAGCTCATCTAGGACAGCACTCTGCACTGGCAGATAATGCTTATGAACATCAAGCCTATGTGCACAAGCCGCCCATGATTCGATTAAAAAACAAGTCCATCTCTGTTAGTGCCACAGGGATGCCAACAGCAGATGAGCAATACGCTAAATGGCAAGTGGTTAGTGACACTGAAACGGATGTGGGTCATGAGCTGGTATTGCAGCAAGTAACTGCAGAGGGGGCAGTTGTGGCCACAGCCACTATTAAGAGTAGTGCCAAATAGATCAAGCCGTTAGGCAGGTTAGGTTGCTTTTGGCCTTAACTTACAGCAAAAACCCAGCTTTAAGGCTGGGTTTTTATATTTGGTTTGCTAGTGTTGGGTTGTTAGCTTGTTTACTATTGCTAACTATTTGCTTTGGAACCAGCTGTCTGCTTGGTTACGAGCTGCAGCCACATCAGAGTTTGATAAGTTCAACGCTAACTGACCAATTTTACCACGGGCTTTAGTGCGAACTTCATCGTTTAACATACCATCACGAGCAGCAAGATCATACCATTTGTAAGCATCTACTAACTTGCGCTGCTTTTCATCAATTAAGGCTAGAGTATAGCTAGCACGGTTATCACCACGTTTTGCGGCACGCTCTAACCAGTAGCGGGCTTGCTGTTCATTAACCGCTACGCCTTCACCGCGAGCATACATGATACCTAGGTTTAGCTGAGCTGGAGTTACGTTTTGGTTAGCGGCACGGGTGTACCATTCGATTGCTTTCAATGAATTTTTAGCAACGCCTTCCCCTTTTTGGTAGCGTTTTGCTAAATAAAATTGTGCATGGTCATTGCCTTGCTTAGCACGATTTGTCAATTCATTGATGTCCATTACTTCAAAACGAGACACGTCTAAAGGAACGTTTGAGACTAGATCTGCTTGAGCCAAGCCTGCTGTTGAAAACAGTACAGTGAATAGAGTTGCTTTTAAAAGTTTCATAGAGTTATCCAGAAATTGACTGTATTTAAACAAAAAATTTAGACAAACATTGAGCTAAAATTTATTTATAAATACTTAGAATCTAAACATAACCCAATTTATTGTCTTCGCTTTGCACTAAATTGGTAACATTTAAGATGATATTGACACTATTAATTTAATTGAAAGGTTATGCCGATAACATATCTTCGACAGGATTTACATAGCTTAACACCCAAAAAGACGAAACTCAAACGCTGTTAACGCTAAAATGGCCTTAAACAATAATTTAACAGTCAAATTACCTCAGACTTTTGTAACTAAGTAATACCAGAAAGATTGAAGTAACAATTTAGCCTGTTATAAGTCATTTTAGCCTTGAAGTAGCCGCGTATCCTCAAAGTACATTGTCTGTCAGAATGGCATGATATATAGGCTTGGCTCACATCCGCTTAACCACAGCACAAGCTTAGCCACAGTACAGGCTTAGAGTGTTTTAGCAGTTACTGAAACTCTTAACAATTACTTGGATTTCGTCACTCTATAAATGGCCACGTCAGCCAACAAGTTAGGAACTTTACGAATTAGTGATGCCATTAATGTAGAGGGTTTTTTTGAGTGTGAGTCAGTAACAGCAAAGCGATTGATGATTTTAATATCATTATCAGAGCACAGCTTTTCAAAGTCTTTGAAGGTACATAAATGAATATTAGGGGTGTTGTACCACTCATAAGGAAGTGCTTCAGAGACGGGCATTAATCCTTTGAAGCCTAAATGTAGACGGTTTTGCCAATGAGCAAAGTTAGGGAAGGTAATGACGGCTTCTCGGCCCACACGGAGCATATCTAATAATAAAGTATCGGGTGATTTAACGGCTTGTAGCGCACGAGCCATAACCACAGTATCAAAGCTGTTATCTGCAAAGCGGGCTAAGCCGTCATTGAGGTCTTGTTCGATGATATTTAAGCCTTTGGCAATGCCTTCGTTGATTTTTGCCTCATCCAGCTCAAGTCCATACCCGGTAACGCCTAGCGAGTGTTGCATTTGCTCTAGTAATGAGCCGTCACCACAGCCTAAATCTAAGACACGAGAGTTAGGGGCAATCCATTGTTTGGCAAGTTCATGATCTATTCTCATGTTAGGCTCTCCTGGCTTTGGTGTCAGTTTCAGGGTTTATCTTTGTTTGTTGCAGCAGGGCTTTGGGATTGGGGCTTAAAAAAGGAGCGTTTAAGAAGCCTTTGATGGCGTCCATATAACGGGGAATATCAAATAAGAAAGAATCATGACCATGTGGCGCGTCAACATTGACATAGCTAACTTGCTTATCGTTTGCCATCAATGCATCGACAATTTCTTGTGAGCGGGCCGGAGCAAAGCGCCAGTCAGTGGTAAAAGAGAC
>JAHHUJ010000079.1 GCA_020024075.1 Psychrobacter sp. | reverse complement strand
CAATGATATCTACCTTTTTTAGAGTATCAATGGCACGGGCGGTGATATCGCCCATATTGCCAATAGGGGTGGCCACAATATACAGATAAGCTTTGGCTACTGAGTTAGAGTTTTGGCTAGAGGGTGAGGGCTGCTGAGGGTCATGTTGCACTGACATATAACACCTTAATTAAAATTTTAAAGAGACACATAGGTTGCGTGTTACCAGTTTACCATGATGTGCTAATATATCTTTGTTCGCTTATCTTTATCTTCAACAATTTTATCTTTGATACGCTTTAATACGCTGAGCGAATAGAGGTACCTGACGTAGAGAAGTGCTACGGACTTGCTATATTCGATACCTTATTTAAACAGGTCTAAATTATTTAACAGGTGTAACCTATGCCGTCTAACCCCTCATTACTCAGCTCGCCAAAACAGCGGCAAGGGGGGCTTTACGAAAAAATAGCCGCCGAATTCTTGCAGCAGCAAGGGCTGTCTATCATAGCCACGAATTGGCAACAGCCTAAGGTTGGTGAAATAGATTTAATATTGTTGCAGCCGGGTCGAGCGTGGGACACCTTAGTTTTCGCTGAAGTGCGTAAGCGTAAAGTTTCTCATTATGGAGATGCGGTAATGAGTATAACCTACGCCAAACAGCGTAAGCTTATTAAAACGGCTCGATTTTTTTTGCGACAAAATCCTAGCTATGCTCACCTTGATTGTCGGTTCGATGTTATCGCCTTTAATCAGGTGGGTAATGCTAAGACTACTCAAGACTGTTTGGAGCCTGAATGGGTGCAAGGTGCTTTTTTGGCAAATGCTTGGTAAAAGATATTTTTAATCGGTATGTTGTAGATGGGGTTAGGGTCTTGTTGCCAAATAGGTCTTGTTACCAAATAAATAAAGTAGAACAGGCTGATATAGGTAAACTAGGCAGCATCTTTTTTAAGATTATTTTTTGAAGTTTTAAAAACACACATAAGTTTTACAACAAACATATAGTTATAGACCATCCTAAGCTTTTTAGACAAATAAACCTTTTGTAAAGCTAAAATGAGTTGGTAAGGCTATAAATAAGGACATTATGAAATGGTAGGTTCTTGGTTATCTGGTAATAAATCTATGAAACGTATTACCCTAGGTGTGGCATTAAGCGTTGGCTTATTGAGTGGCTGTGTTTCGCTGCAAGCTATCAAGTCTCCTGAAGAGTCTTTTGGTGTCGCAGCAACAGATCGAACTTTGGCTCAACGTATCTTGGATCAAAGCATTGAAAATACGGCAAAGATTAATATTAGCCGCATTAGCCCCACCTTCTCTGAAACTAGCAGTGTTAGTATTGATAGCTTTTATAGCACAGTGCTGATTACTGGTGAAGTACCAGATGAAGAGGCCAAAAAGCAAGTAGAGGCGGTGGTGTCCTCTATGCCAGATATTAAGAAACTATATAATAAGTTAACGGTTGCTAATATCAAAGGTGCTAGCTATACCGTACACGACACTTATATTAGCTCAAAGGTTAATGCCAAAATCTTAGCCAATAACGCCATCAAAAGCAGCCAAGTAAAAGTGGTGACTGATGACGGCATCGTTTATGTCATGGGGAAACTGACGCCATCCCAGCGCGAGCATTTAATTACTATTATCAATAGCACTGTGGGTATCAAAGAGTTGGTGCTATTAACAGAGCTCATTGATAATAATGGGGTGGTAATTAATGAGGATGATATCATTCAAGAAACCAATCTTGAGCCTCCAGCGCCGCGTTATATTGAACAGCCGGTTCAAGGCGTGGCCGTAGTAGATCAGTCTTATGTCGATCAGCCTTATGTTGATCAGCAAAGTGCGACGAGTGATTATCAACCGCAACCTAATGCTGTGGCCACTAACGAGAGTGATAACGACTTAAATAACCAGAGTGCCACTGTCACACCGGTACAAAGCTCAGGGAATGTTTATCCTAGTCCTTATGTTGACTAGCCCATATACTGCGTAAGCTATGCAAAAATATAAAAGATGGGTAGCTTAGATTGTGAACTTTGCGTGAACTAAAAGATATTAATAAACATCTATTAGGCAAATATCCACTACACTTGCTATAATCAAAAGCTTAAAATAGGCTTTGTGGGCTTATTATTCAAATATATTAGCGCAGCTAAAACTACTATGGCTTAGCTAATAAGAGCTTGGATAATAGACAATCTAGAGCAGGTGGTTACTTATCAACTATCCCTGAAAGCGCTTGTACTTTTTGCTAGTCCTTCCCTTTATTATTTTTACTGATTTTTTTATTATTCTCATTTTTTATTTTATTTCAATACTAATTATAGGTAGTTTCCATGAGCATGAACGCTGATGATTTAATCGCATTTTTACAGCCACATTACCCAGACGCTTTTATTCAAGCTGCCAACCAAGGCAATAAATTTGATGTGCGTGTGGTAGATGCCAGCTTTGAAGGCAAACGTTTGGTTCAGCGCCAGCAAGCGGTATATGCTTTGGTAGGGGAAATTATTGCCAATGGTGATATTCACGCCCTTAATATTCAGGCTTTGACCCCGCAAGAGTGGGAGAAGATGCAAGCCAACCAGTAATTTTGACTGAGTCAGTCAACTAAGAACAGTCAACTAAGACTAGCCACAATACAGTTATCTTAATAGTGACGTCTTAGCCCTCATAAAATTTTAATCGTATTTCAGTTTAGGACAGTATTCAATGGACCAATTTCTAATAACCGGCCGTAGTCGCATTGCAGGCGAAGTCACTATTTCAGGGGCAAAAAACGCCGCCCTTCCACTTCTAGCAGCTATGATTCTGGCAGAAACACCAACCACATTGAATAATGTTCCTTCTTTGCAAGATGTACGTACTCTAATCAAGCTAATTGAAGGCTTAGGTATCACTATCGAGAAGAACGGTAATGTCGTTACTTGTGATACCAGCACTATCGAAAACTACTTTGCGCCCTATGAGTTAGTGAAGACCATGCGGGCTTCTATTTTGGTATTGGGTCCATTATTGGCACGTTTTGGTGAAGCAGAAGTGTCGCTACCCGGCGGCTGTGCTATTGGCTCTCGTCCTGTAGACCAGCATTTAAAAGCCTTTGAAGCTATGGGAGCGGATATCAAAGTAGAAAATGGTTATGTCATTGCCAAAGCACCAGAAGGCGGCCGTCTAATTGGTTGTGATTTTAGCTTCGATATGGTGACCGTTGGAGGCACTGAAAACGTCCTTATCGCCGCCACTTTAGCTAAAGGCACCACCGTATTAGAGAACTGTGCTCGTGAGCCAGAGGTTGTTGACTTAGCCAATATGCTAGTGGCTATGGGCGCTAAAATTGAGGGTATTGGCACTTCAACGCTGACCATTGAAGGGGTGGAAAGTCTAAAAGGCTGTGAGTATTCAGTGGTTGCTGACCGTATCGAGACGGGGTCTTACTTAGCGGGCGCTTTGATGACAGAAGGCGATGTAACTGCCAAAAATACTGATCCTTCATTGTTAATCCCTGTGTTACAGAAATTTGAAGAAATGGGCGCTGTGGTTACCACAGGTGACGACTGGATTCGAGTTCAAATGACTGGTCGTCCTAAGCCTGTAGATATTCGCACTCAGCCTCATCCCGGCTTCCCAACAGATATGCAAGCGCAATTAATGGCTGTTTGCTGCTTGGCAGAGGGTACGAGTACTATTAGTGAAAATATCTTTGAAAACCGCTATATGCATGTGCCTGAATTAAAGCGCATGGGTGCAGACATTCAGGTAGATGGGCACACCGCCATTGTCCGTGGGGTGGAAGCCTTTAATGCCGCTCCTGTAATGGCCACTGATCCGCGTGCTTCTATGTCACTGGTTATGGCAGCTGCTGCGGCTGAAGGTGAGACTTTGATTGATCGCATTTATCACATTGACCGTGGTTATGAAAATGTGGAAGAAAAGCTACGTGGTCTTGGGGTAAAAATCAAGCGAGTGAATCCTGTCACAGATAATGCTGAGTCAGAAGAAGCCAACAACGGCTAATACAGGCCAGCTATCTGTAGCAATGCTTGACTATTATGGCCAAATAGATAGGGATAAATAGGCATCCGTCAATGCTACAATAATCGATACCAAATACACTTTTATCAAACTAAGACATTCTTTACTATGACAGACACTAATGAATTACTGAATAAAGCTGATAGTGATTATAACGGGTTAACTTTAGCACTATCTAAAGGGCGCATTCTAAAAGAAACACTGCCTTTATTAAAAGCAGCTGGTATCGAGCTTTTAGAAGATCCAGATAAATCACGCAAACTGATTTTCCCGACTTCTAATAAGCAGGTACGCGTGTTAATTTTACGTGCCAGTGATGTACCCACTTATGTTGAGCATGGGGCGGCTGATTTCGGTGTGGCAGGTAAGGATGTGTTGTTAGAGTATGGGGCGAAGCATGTTTATGAGCTTCTTGATCTGAAGATTGCCCAATGTAAGCTGATGACAGCAGGTATCAAAGGGGCAGAGCTGCCTAATCGCCGTTTACGTATTGCCACTAAGTATGTCAACGTCGCCCGTGCTTATTTTGCCAGTCAAGGTCAGCAAGTAGATATTATTAAGTTGTATGGCTCAATGGAGCTGGCTCCTTTAGTGGGACTTGGAGACATGATTGTCGACGTGGTAGATACTGGTAATACGTTACGTGCTAACGGCTTAGAGCCACGAGAGCATATTTGTGATGTCTCATCACGATTGATTGTCAATCAGGTAAGCTATAAGCGTAAATACAGTTTACTTCAGCCCATTTTAGACAGCTTTAAGCAAAGTGTGGGCGAGTAATTGTTGTACCAAAAACACCACGTTATGTGGTGTTTTTTTATGCAAGGTGATATAAAAAAGTGAAAATAAAAATAACTTATATTTAATTTGTCGATTGATAAAATCGGCTGGTTTGCATGTTAAACTGATAGTATACCCTTTGCATTTAGTGCCATATGACCTTTAAGTTTTATCCGAGCTGTGCAGTCAATCACTTAATTTATATAAGACATAACACTCAATATTATATTTTATAACCGTTATTATCTCGAGGACATCCATGCGTATTTTGACCAGTGCCGACGCTAAATTTGATCAGCAACTAACAGATTTGCTTGCTTTTGAAACTGTGAACGATAAAGGTTTGCTAGAGACTGTGGATGCCATTATCCATCAGGTACGCCAAACCGGAGATAAAGCGGTCTTAGAGCTGACACAAAAGTTTGACTCACACCCTGCAGTCTCTATGCACGACTTGATGCTGACTCAAGATGAGCTTAAAGCGGCTTATGATGCGCTACAAGACTCTATCAAATCTGCTTTAGATACGGCGGCAGAGCGCATAAAAAGCTTCCATCAACGTCAAGTGCAACAAACTTGGGAATATACCGATGATTTAGGCAACCGTTTGGGCCAGAAGGTAACGCCTCTAGATCGCGTTGGTATATACGTTCCTGGTGGGTTGGCTTCTTATCCTTCGTCAGTATTAATGAACGCTATTCCAGCGAAGGTTGCTGGAGTTACTGAAGTGATTATGGTGGTACCAGCACCAAAAGGTGAGCTTAACTCATTGGTGTTGGCGGCAGCTTATCTGTCAGGCGTGGATAAAGTATTCACTATTGGCGGCGCTCAAGCAGTGGCTGCTTTGGCTTATGGTACCGATACCATCCCGCAAGTAGATAAGATTACAGGCCCGGGCAACAAGTATGTGGCCGCGGCAAAAAGAGCGGTGTTTGGTCAAGTCGGTATTGATATGATTGCTGGGCCCTCTGAAGTCTTGGTCTATGCCGAGGGAGAAAAAGGAGATAATGCCGATTGGTTGGCAATGGACTTATTGTCCCAAGCTGAGCATGACACGGTAGCACAATCTATTTTTGTCACCACCAGCGAAGAGCAGCTACAAGCGGTTGAGCAGGCTATTGACAAGGCGTTAGCACAGCTGCCAAAAGCAGATATCGCCCGTCAATCGTTACAAAATCGAGGGGCTTTAATTTTAGTAAAAGATCGTGCTGAGGGATTACAAGTGATTAATCGCGTGGCTCCTGAGCATTTAGAGCTGTCGTTGGATAATCCAGATGAGCTTATTGCCGATATTCGCCATGCGGGTGCCATCTTCATGGGTCGTCACACACCAGAGGCCATTGGTGACTACTGTGCTGGGCCTAACCATGTGTTGCCCACGTCAGGTACAGCTCGATTCTCTTCACCATTAGGAGTCTATGATTTTCAGAAGAAATCTTCTTTAATTTATTGTACAAAAGAAGGCTCTAAACCCTTGGCACAAGTGGCTGATACGCTAGCTATGCAGGAAGATTTAGAAGCACACGCGCGTTCAGCCCGTTATCGCAGTGGACACTGAGGTCAGTAGATTGTTTGCTATGTAATGCTATTTGATCTAAGCGACAACAGTTGACGTATAGATACGATAACCTCGCTATTTTGCAGTGAATGTTATCGTTTACTACACAGCAGCGTGATAAGATAAGGTGTTGTATTAGCCTACATTTATACTAATAATAAGTGATAAAGACTATTAATAAAGTGATAAAGACTATGGAATTTAAATTAGATACCCGATTGTGGTCTAACAAAGCCCGTAACTTAAACCCTTATGTACCAGGGGAGCAGCCCAAACACGATAATTTATGTAAGCTGAACACCAATGAGAATCCTTTTCCGCCTTCACCTAAAGTGGCGGCAGCGATTTCAGAGGCTTTGAGTAACCAAGCTGATCAATTACGTCTGTACCCAGCTCCTGAATCTGATGACTTAAGACAGGCTTTAGCTGATGCTTATAAGTTAGATGTGAATCAAGTGTTTGTGGGCAATGGTTCTGATGAAGTATTGGCTTTGGTGTTCGCTAGTTTCTTCTTAAAAGAGCGTCCTTTATTATCGCCTGATATCAGCTATAGCTTTTATCCTGTCTATGCAGATACCTTTGGTGTGGAATTAGTGAGCATCCCTTTGACAGAAGACTTTAGTATCGAGACTAACGATTACCGTCAGCCTTGCTCAGGCATTATTATTGCCAACCCTAATGCACCGACAGGCATCTTATTATCATTAGAAGCCATTGATAAACTGGCTACCGAGCATCCCAATGCTGTGGTGGTAATTGATGAAGCTTATATTGACTTTGCTGATCAGCCAGAGGTATCAGCCATTAGCCTGATCGATAAGCATGATAACTTATTGGTCACTCAGACTTTCTCTAAGTCTCGCTCTCTAGCAGGGCTGCGCGTGGGTATGGCGTTTGGTAATCCGTCGTTAATTGAAGCATTAACCCGAATGAAAAATAGCTTTAATAGCTATCCTCTAGATCGTCTGGCCCAAGCTGGGGCGCTGGCTAGTGTGAAAGATGCAGCCTATTTTGAAGAGAGTTGTCGTAAGGTTATAGAGCTACGTCAGCAGTTGATTAGTGATCTGTCTGAGCTAGGATTTAGCGTGTTGCCGTCACAAGCGAATTTTGTGTTTGCCCGTCCAGAGCAGGGTAATGCTGCTGAGATTGCCCAAGCTTTACGTGAGCAAGGGGTGATTGTTCGTTATTTTAACCAGCCAAGGATCAGTGACTACTTGCGTATCACAGTGGGCACAGCCGAACAAAATCAGCGCTTGATTGATACGCTAAAACAGCTAATGACTGCTTAAGTTTTTTGCCAAAAAGATTAAACAAAAAAGGTCAGAATTGAAGTAAACCCCATAAGTTGGACACAATTTATGGGGCATTTTTATGCCACGGGTAATTAAGCTTTGGGGTCTAAGATAGCCAATAGATTACCGACTTTATCGTGGCATTCTTGATATTCAGAATCACAGTTTGAGCCGACAGTGATTCCGCCTCCTGCCCATAGTGAGACTTGACCCTCTGAGTCTGCTTGCAGCGAACGAATGAGTACGTTCCATTGACCTGTACCATCGAAGTTGAAGAAACCTAAAGTACCGCAATAGGCTCCTCGCGGTGCAACTTCTAGCTCACTAATAATTTCAACCGCTCTTTTTTTTGGGGTGCCGGTGATAGAACCTGCAGGCAAACTATTAAACAGAACTGTCAGTGGGTGATGCTCCTTTTTAATGACAGCAGTAATGGTGCTGACCATATGATGCACGTTACTAAAGCTCTCAATGGCAAATAACTTTGGTACTTTAACACTGCCCACTTCTGCATATTTACCTAAGTCATTACGTAACAAATCAACAATCATCACATTTTCAGCTTTGTCTTTTTCGCTTTGAGCCAGCTGCTGTTTTAGTTGTTCATCCTGTTCTCTAGTAGCACCTCGCGGTAAAGTGCCTTTAATTGGCTTGGTAGTAATTTGCGGTTTGCTAGGCTGTGAGTCACCGACTTCGGTTTTATCAAACATCACAAATAATTCTGGAGAGCAGCTTAAAAGCTCAAATTCAAGTTGGAATGAATAGTCGGGGTTGGCTGCGATGTCACTATTTTTGATGTCATTATTTTCGATGTCATTATTTACAGTGTCACTATTTTTAATTTTATGGTTTGAAGCATCATGATTTTTAAGTTGTAGCTGATGATTTGGGCTATGAGTTAGAGCCAAATAGCCAGCAAATGGTGCCTTGGTATTTTGATGCAAATCAGGCAGATAATCTACCAAAGAGGGATTTTGGTTAAAGTTATCTGCGGATAGAGCACAGTCAGCTGAGGTCGTAAGTGTGCCTTGCCACTTTTGAGTAAGGTTAATTTGATAACTATCACCTTGATACAAGTATTGCTGCGTTTGCTTGAAAGCTTGTGCGTATTGTTCTGCAC
>JAHHUJ010000078.1 GCA_020024075.1 Psychrobacter sp. | reverse complement strand
GTATGTAAGGCATAATAAATATGGCTGATGTTTATAACATACATAAAAAATGAATGTTTTATTATACCCAGTTTATAGTTAGATTGATAGGGTGTTAATTTATCTTTATTGGGAGCAATAAAAAACCCCTAATTGACCGGAGTCAACTAGGGGTGGAGAAAGCAATACTACGGTTTTAGTTATTATTATAAGATAGAATTAAAGCTTGGAGCTTAAAATTTAATCTTTATAAATCAAAAGGTTGCAGTGATTATTGTTAATAAATAACTGGCAGGCATTATAATCCAAAATCAGCATAAAGTAAATGATAGTAATTATCATTAAAAGAGCCATTAGAAGAGGTGTTAGAAGGAGTATTAGTTAGGTTTTGTCTCTCTTTCTTAGCGGCGTAATTTGTTATTATAGGGCACAGTCTAATTGATATAAAAAAGAGTTGATAAATGGATAAGTCTGTGTCAAACCAAGTGTACGATGTCACGCTAAGCGATAATGAATTAATGCGTTATTCGCGTCAGATACTACTACCAAGCTGGGATGTCTCTTCTCAAGAGCGGTTAAAAGCCAGTACAGTGGTTATATTGGGGGCAGGAGGGCTGGGCTGTCCAGTCTCAGAGACTTTGGCTAGAGCAGGAGTTGGCGCAATCCACCTCATTGATGATGATATTATTGAACCGAGTAATCTACAGCGGCAAACCTTATTTACGGTAGAGGATATCGGTCAAGGTAAAGCTAAAACAGCGCATGAAGCGTTATTAAAGATCAACTCATTTGTTAAGGTCAGCTATGTTGAACAACGATTAACTACTGAGAATGCTGCCTCATTGCTATTGGTCGATAAAGCCAAAGCCAGTGATAATCCATTTTTACTGCTGGACTGTACTGATAACTTTGCAGCTAGAGAGTTACTGAATCAAGTCAGTGTGACCCACAATATTCCCTTACTGTCTGCCTCTGCCATAGGTATGTCTGGGCAGTTGGCCTTATATGAGCCAAGTAAGCGAAATGGATGTTATCACTGTGTATTTGGTGAGGCGCTTGAGTCTGAGGCAGCTGACAGTAGTCAGACTCAGACTTGTGCTAACTCTGGCGTGCTGGCAAGTACCACCACGATTATGGGCAACCTTCAGGCCAATGCGGCGCTGCAATATTTGGGCCGAGGACATAATCCCCTTGAAGGTCAGTTACTGATTTGGGACGGCAGCACCATGACTCAGCATAAGCTTCGCTACCGACAAGATAAAAAATGCCGAGTCTGCGCTGGATAGCTTACTGTCATATCAAAACTTTAGGCTTAATTAGTCCTAAAATGCCATATCAGGTTTAAAATTCAATATACTGTTTAACTAGCGGGCTAAGGTCAATCTTAACCCCTAAGTTAACCAAGTTCCAGTATTGTCCCGAAACGGTGCGATCTACCATCATCGTCGAGGCTGAGGGCTGAAATTGCTTAAAGTATTTTAGCCCTTGTTTGGCTTGACTCATTACATCATAGTGAATACTGCTGTTGCCAAAGTCAAATGGCCCAGTATGGTAAGGGGCAATGGATAAAGGGGTTAGGTCTATTTTTAGCCACTGTTCATAAAAGCTACCTGGCACCAATACCTCATCTTCTTGGCGGATGCCTAATGCCACTAAATCTTGCTCTAGTGCGGTAACATCTCCTTTTAAAGCATGCTTGGCAAAGCGTCTAAACAGTTGGATTTCTGCATCACTGTAAGTTCGAATACCGCCGAAGTCATAGGCAATAACGCTGCCATCCGGGCGAAAAGCAAAGTTACCGGGGTGGGGATCACAATGCATACGATACAGCTCAAACAGCTGACCGGCACTAAAGTGAAATAGGCGAGTAGCAATTTTCTGTTTTATCTCATTATCCCAAGTAGCGGCGACACTAAGTGGCTCACCTAGCTCTTCAGTGAGGGTTAAAATACGCTTGGTGGAGTGGCTTTTAATTACTTTGGGAATAATTAATCCCGGGTCATCGGCATGAAAAGCACCAAATATGGCTAAGTTTTGAGCCTCTTTTAGGTAATCTAGCTCATCTTTTAAACTATCACGTATTTCGGCAAATATCTGATCTTGTAGTTCGCGGCTCATGTTGAGAACGCCGGTCATTTTCAGCGCCATCTTAACTTGTTTTAAGTCGCTATCACAGCTCTTATCGACATCTGGATATTGAACCTTGACTACCACAGCTTGACCACTAGGCAGTACCGCTTTGTGCACTTGTCCGATGGAAGCTGCTGCAAAGGGCTGCTCTTCAAATTCAAGGTAAGCTTCATCGATAGCCAGACCAAGCTCACGCTCCACTTGTGACTTAATTTGGGAGTAGGGCATAGGTGGGGCATTGTTTTGTAGCTTCTCTAACGCAGCGGCAACTTCGGGTGGAAATATTTCTTTATACTGCGAAGCAATTTGACCCACTTTCATGACCGCGCCTTTCATCTCGCCTAAAGTTTCGGCAATTTGAATTCCCACCTCTTGCAGCATTTGTGAGCGAGCTTCTGCCCGCTTGTTTTCATCGCTTGAAAGGCTTTTAAAAGAGTTTTTTGCCGCTTTACCTGCGATGCTTGCCGTCATGCCGGCGAGTTTCATAAAACGTTTGCTTGAAGATGCCATAATAAATTGCCTTAACCCTTAATCTGGGTCTTAAAAGGGGGACAAGTGTTCAAAAAATGTCAAAACAAGAGTCATAAGTATAGGTCATTTGCTGACCCATATCGTTAGTGTAGCGTTGGGTGATTATTATTTACATAGGGGTTTTTATAGAAACTAGAAGCTCAGAAGTTACTTATATAGGAGTGCTTATGCTTTGTAAAAGCTTTCTATAAAATAGCTTAGCGCCATATCATAGCCTAAGTGACCTAAGCCGCATATCACACCTACTGCTTTATCACTAAAGTAAGAGTGCTCTCTAAAAGGCTCACGGCTGTGAATGTTGGAGAGATGCACTTCTATAAAAGGCTTATTGATGGCTAATAAAGCGTCGCGTAATGCCACGGAGGTATGGGTGAATGCCGCTGGGTTAATAATGACCGCATCAATTTTATCTTCACTATCTGCCAATAAGCCATGATGTTGCACGGCATCTACCAGTTCACCCTCATGGTTGGATTGGATGCTAATTAGCTCAATATTATGCTTTTGAGCGGTGTTATTTAGACGTTGCTCGATATCTTGTAGGGTAGTGTGCCCATAAATTTCAGGTTCGCGTAATCCCAATAAATTTAAATTAGGGCCATTAATCAATAAAATTCTATGATGAACTTGCTGTGAAGTAGATTGGGTCATAATAAACTCGATAAAAGTAGCGGTTATAAAATCAGATTCTATCTCATACTTTAAGTTTTGCGCTGAGTGATAGCTAATAGATAATTATAATTCTATACTGAGTTTTATATCATGAATATTGATTAACTGCAGATATTTAAAGATATTAGTCGCTAAAATATAAAAAAAAGGTCAAAAAAATAGCAAGATAGTGTGAAAGTTATGTTAAAACACTTTGTGTTAATAAAATGCCGTGCTATGATTAGTTTTAGATAACAAACATGTCTGTAATGTAACAGAAGTAGAAATATGCTGTTTTAATATTTTTTATAAGATAGCAACTGACTCTTAAGTTGTGAGCATTATAAGGTCTATGTTGGTTACTAGTGGCCAATAGCCACTTCTTATACCCAGTATAGGCATACTAGGCCTTAAGCCTACATGCTTTATTAATTGGGGTTTAATTGAAGTTTTGTTAATTAAGTTTTAGGAAGTAGATTATGTCAGCTCGTGAGCAAGGTACTGTTAAGTGGTTCAATGATGCAAAAGGATTTGGCTTTATTCAACGTGAAAGCGGTGAGGATATCTTCGTTCATTTCCGCGCTATTCAAGGTGACGGCTATCGTTCACTTCAGGACGGCCAAAAAGTAGAGTTTGTGGTTACTGAAGGTGAAAAAGGCTTACAAGCTGAAGAAGTTACTAAAATAGACGCTTAATACATTCAATACCACAGAGGTTAATATTTTTTATTAACCCATCGGTTTATTGATCCAAAAAAGTCAATGTGTCAAATCTCAATAGCTTTACTGCTAAATTGGATTTGATATGTTGGCTTTTTTTTATGAACTGTCATAATTAACCTTATCTAACTTAGGCATTGGTGATGGCAATGACCTATAATAGCTTAAAAATAGACAATAACAAAAAAACAGATTCCTTTATTTTAAGGCGGTAAAGCATTCCGCTTGCACCGGCTTATCAATCACCAAAGTAACGTACTAATAGCCATAAATGACGTAAACACTAAGGAAGTTTAATGGATGATTTTATTAAATTTAACGATTTGGACTTAAGTAACAGTGTCCTAAAGTCTGTAGAAGAGCTAGGCTTCACTCAGTTGACGCCGATTCAGGCCCAAATTTTGCCGCACACGTTAGCGGGACAAGATGCCATTGGTCAAGCACAAACAGGCACTGGCAAGACAGCCACTTTTCTTATTACCATCATAGAAGCTTTATTAAAGCGTCCGTTTCAAGCCGATGAAAAGCGATATTTGGGGGAGCCAAGAGCGTTAATTTTGGCACCAACTCGCGAGCTTGCCAATCAAATTTTTGAGGATGCTATTGCTCTGACCAAGCATACACAGCTGCATAGTGTCTGTGTGATGGGCGGGATAGATTATGAGCAGCAGACAGCCGCTTTGGACCAAGAATTTACCGATATCTTGATTGCAACGCCAGGTCGTTTGATTGATCTGATACATAGAGGTCATGTATTTTTGGATCGCATCGAAGCTTTTGTGTTAGATGAGGCGGATCGTATGCTGGATATGGGCTTTATTCCTGATATTAAGCGGCTGATGCGTTATATGCCGCCCAATACTGATAGACAAAGTTTATTGTTCTCAGCGACCTTTAACCAAGATGTTATGAACTTGGCTTATAAATGGTTACTTAATCCAGTTTTTGTGGAGATTGAGCCTGAACACAAAACCAGTGACTTGGTCGAGCAGCATTTCTACCTATTAGCAGAAGCCGATAAGTATGAGGCATTGAGTCGTATTTTGGCCTCCAAAAAGGCGGATAAAGTCATTGTGTTTGCCAACCGAAAGGATCAGGTTAAGCGCTTGTATAACCGATTGGGAGCCGATCATAACGTGGTCATGCTCTCAGGTGATGTGGATCAAAACAAACGTGAGCGTTATCTGGATAAGTTCAAAAACGGCAATGCAAAAGTGTTGGTAGCCACAGATGTGGCAGGTCGCGGCATTCACGTGGATGATGTCAGCCATGTGGTGAACTACACTTTGCCTGATCAGCCTGATGATTATGTACATCGTATAGGGCGTACTGGACGTGCTGGCCAAAAAGGAATTAGCATTAGCTTTGTGAGTGAAGATGATGCCTTTAATTTACCAGCTCTTGAAGCTCATTTAGATACCAAACTGAAGCTTGAGCAGTTAGATTAATTGGCTACTGGCTGTAGTTCAAAAAATAAAATATAAAGAGGGCTACTGATTTTAGTAGCCCTCTTTGTTATTGCTTATTTGCCATGTGCTATTTGTTATTTATAAAAGATATTGCAGGTCATGCTATTTCTACTGAGAGTTATGCTGCATAGGCATCTCTTCTGCTGAATGCATTTCATGACCAGCCATGTCTTCATTAGGCATAGAGTGTTGATCGTGAACGCCTTGCTCAGCGGGAGCAGACATCGACATCGAGCTATCGTGCATTTGATGTCCCTCGTGCGCTCCGTGATCGCCATGACCGCCCATATGTTTCATTGCCATAGGTAGCGCTATCACTGCCAATCCCGATAAAATCATAATGATCCCATTTAATTGACGTAATTTATAGCGGCCAATTTGCTTGTGTAGCCAGCCCACAGTCTCTTGGGTAGCGACCAGCATAGGAACTGTACCTAAGCCGAAGACGAACATTAATAAAGCCCCAGTGGCAATATCATTGCCGACAACCGCCATAAGTAGAGCACCATATACCAGGCCACAAGGTAGAAAACCCCACAATAAGCCAGCTGCTAGAGCTCTTGGAAAAGTATTTAATGGGAAAACTTTTTGACGTAAGGGAGATAGTTTTTTCCAAACGCCCATGCCCACTTTTTCAAGTTTATTCAAAAATGGCATGCCCAGCATAGATAAGCCGATGAATACCAATACTAAGCCCAGTAAGATACGAGGGGTTGAGTTACCCATCAGGATTGGGGCCAAAACAGTAGTGCCAATAATGCCAGCAATAACCCCTAAAATTGAATAACTAACCAGTCGGCCAAAATGATAAGTGGCAATAAGTCCTCGTTTTTTTAGAGGGCTTACCTCTTGCATCGATAAACCAAAAGCGGTAACCAAGCCACCACACATTCCTAAGCAATGTGGTGAACCAAAAAAACCCATAGCAAATGCTGCTAATAATAAAGGAGTTGTCATAAAAAAATTATCCGTAAGGTTTGATTTCTAAAGCAAATTAAAGGTTCACAGTCGACAACTATTTGTCATTAGCTGATTCATCTTTACTATTAGCTTGAGGGATATTGCTCGTATCCGATTGATTATTATTAATCTTTGTGGAAGGTGTATCGGCTTTAGACGTCCCAAGATTGCCACCTAGAGCTTGTCTACGCTCTTGACGATCATCTAAGATAACGCGCTGCGATTCATTATCCAAATCCTCAAATTGATTGGATTTTACGGCGTAGCGAACCGCCCAAATACCAATCACAAATAGCATAAGGCTTAACGGAATAAGTAAATACATACTGACCATATTCGGCATCCATTATTTAAGCGTACGGTTAATAATTAAATAAAAATATCAGCTAACCATAAAAGGCACAGTCATCAACTTCAAAAAATAATATACATTTTGGTATATTATACTGATTCTTAGTAAAAAACACTAAAAAACAAGGGTTTAATTCTAACAGAGTTGTCTAGAATGTCTTCATATCTTCTGGCTTCCGACTGCGTAATAAGGTCTCAAAACTAACTTCACTGGCTTCACGACAATTGTCTTGAGGTATAAAGACGTCACGAGCATACGCGGCTAACTCATATAAAGTACGGCGAGAATGTTGAGCATTATTTCTAGGTTCAAGCCAACCTTTTTCCATAGGTAGAGGGGCAGGAAGCGGTAAGGCGTGAATACCATTTAAAGCAAATTGTCGGCGGGCCCGCGTCATGTGATAGGCATCAGTGACTAAATACACATCTTGTAAATGCAGACGTTTGGCGGTGAATCTGGCGTTTTCACAAGTATTCATACTGGCATTTTCAGTGATGACATTATCAATATTGTAATTATACAACCAATCTTGCATCCAAGGGGCATCCACTCCAGTCAATATTATCGGCAATGGGTTCTTGCGCTGATATTGCATCACTGTCTGCATCCGCTTCAAGGTATACTCATTAAGTACAATATCTGGCTTATGCAAAGAGGAGGTTGGGGACTTCTGTGCAGGCTTATCGGTTTTTTGTTTGGGCTGATAGCTCGCCGAAATACTTGATTTTATTTGCCGAGCATTCTCAGTTTTGCTGCTTTTAGCAGGATTTTGTTTATCCTGATAAGTATCCGCTTCGGTGAGACCGCCTCCTAATACAACATAGGCTGTGGGCTCATGATTAAAGAAGCTTAAAGACAAAGGTGCTCCAGGCTGCTTATTATCGACTGTTTCTTTGAATGTAGGAGAGGATGTCAACACTGGGTTTGGGTGCTGTGCAACCTGAGGTATAGGCAGATGATTGAGTACCCACAAGCCCACAGTAGAGAATACTGGGGTATAAAACCCAACCAAAGTCATCAAACCTAATAATAAAAATACCAAAGAGGCCTTTATTACCATATTGACCATGGAGGCTATCGGGGTGGGCGACTTAGTCATCGAAGGTGACACCAAGGTAGATTAATAATGGGCTTCATTATTTACCCAAACAGGCTCACGCTCTAAGGCGATACCAAACTTATCTTGGATGGTCTGCTGGATAAGCTGCTGTGTGGCTAAAATATCGTGCTGCGAGGCTGGTGTGTTACTATCTGCAGCGCTGTGATTGACCAATACTAAAGCTTGTTTGTCATGGGTCAAAATAGGGGCGATGCCTTTGCCTTTTAGCCCAGCGTTGTCTATCAACCAGCCTGCAGCGACTTTGGTATGCTCATCGCCCACAGGGTAGCCCACGATATTAGGATACTTAGCTGATAAGGCAGCAAATTGACCATTAGCAATAATAGGATTTTTAAAGAAGCTGCCGCAGTTAGGAAGCTGCTTTGGATCAGGAAGCTTGGACTGACGAATGTCGATAATGGCCTGCATCACATCTTTGGCGGTGATTTCTGAGCGTGAGTCAGCTTCTGCTTTGGTCATTGCCAAGGTAGAGACATCGCCGTAGTTTGCGGTAACTTTAAGGTCATCTTTATGCAGTTTAAAACCCACACGGGTGATAAGCCATTGGCCTGCTTGCTGCTTAAATATACTATCGCGATAACTAAACTGACAGCCGGCTTTGTCAAACTCATGCCAAGTCTGGGTAGGTAAATGAAAGGCCTTAACATGGGTCATGTAATCTTCTAATTGTACCCCATAGGCCCCAATATTCTGTACTGGAGAAGCCCCGACCAGTCCTGGGATTAATGCTAAGTTTTCTAAGCCATACCACCCTTGATTGACAGTATAAACCACCAGCTCATGCCAGTTTTCACCCCCCATAACCTCAAGCGTAATGCTGCTGGTATCTTCGGCTAAAATCTCGATACCTTTATAAGCAGGATGTAGCACGCTGGCGTGTAGTATCTCTGGCAGAATGACGTTACTACCGCCAGAAAGTACAAATATCGGGGTGCCCAGCCTATGCAGCTCTGCCACAGTAGGTTCGATATCAGACTCTAAATTAAGAGTAATCAACCTGTCAGTCTGACAAGACAGACGCATGGTGTTGTACTCAATTAAGTCAGTAGCCACTGTGGTTAGAGTATTCAATTCAAAACCCTTACTATCACTCTCTGCTGAGAGGTTGGCGGTATTAGCCTGGTTAGCTTGGGCGCTGTGGATCTGAGATGAGGGGCTCATAGGCGATTTGGAACTCAATTAAATAAGCTTAATATTATAGCACTTACCCTACCAAATAAAGAGGATAGGGTTATAG
>JAHHUJ010000077.1 GCA_020024075.1 Psychrobacter sp. | reverse complement strand
AAAACAGACGCTTCAAGCGTCTGTTTTTTTGGCAATTAACTTAATCCATGAACAGGCTATTTATTATCCTTATTAATGGGGTGCTCCTTTAGGTGCTGATGTAGGATTTTGCGGAGAGTTAATACTGCCTCTGGGGTATCTTGAATACTATGACCACCTTTAATAATTGTTTCTGAAGCAGCTCCTTCAAGATGAGAGCTGGCATAAGGAACAATCCCATCGGACACAACAGGGGTGACTGTCTGGGCGATATCAGTGGTAATATTTTTATCAGTGCTAACATCATCGACGTTATTCGCGGTATCCTCGCCACTATCTTCACTGCTATTTTCTGAATTCACTGAATTCTCATCAGCACTATCAGTTGTACCCTCTTCATCTTCTTCTGCGAAACTTGGTAGAGAGCTGACACCGGCAGTAAGCACCTCAGGAGTTGTCTCATCCGATAAGCTGGTACTAGGCGCCGCTGATAGCTTCAAGCGCATAAAGCCATTGTAGATATCCGAGTCTCTATTAGCAATAATGGAGTGATAGGTCACATCGTCAGCAATTTTTAAATCTGAAGTTAGCTTCATAAAAGACGACTTATCACTTAATTGACTGGCTCCGTTTTGGAAATAAAGTGCCCCAAGAGGGTTACTAGCAAGCTCACCCTCACTGGCGATACTGGCTAGGTTTCCGGTAATGGTTTGGATAAAGCCAAGCGGCAAATGCACCACACGTCTTAAGAGCTGAGTAAACCATCTGTCAGCAAAGTCTGTCCCTCTAAATGGGGCAGAAATAAAGACTGCGGTATCGACACTCTTCAGCTGATTTAGTTGCAATCTATTAAGAAGGTTTTCTTTATCTAATTCATTGCTAACTAGTTTATTGAGGCGTAGAGTGTTTTCTTCTTGGCTTAAGCGGTGGAAGTTGTCTTGAAGATTTTGATTAGAGACCAACATACGTCCAATAACTGCACCCATGCTGTGACCAATTAATACCGAGTTTTGGCTGGCTATATGCTGTGAATTAGGGTCATTTATTTTGTATGCGCTCTCAATGAGCTCTTGAATTCTGTAACGGTTTTCTAAAATTGGGATATTTGTGGGGTAAAAGATTTGCCATACTTGATAGTTGTTGCGCAGCTCGCTATCACTGGAGATATCGTTGGTGACACTGATCCAAGTGGCTGGGCTTGAGGCCAATCCATGCAGCATAATGATAATGCGTTTGTTAGGATCATAAGGCTCAAGCATAAATAGCTGAGGCAACACTAAGCTTTGTTGCTTAGATAACATATTAAAGTAGCCCACATTATCCAGTCTATTTTCAGCCAGCCACATACCATAACTTGCGGAGAAGTTAGCGGCTAAATAGTAAGGTTCACCAAGAATATCAATACTTTCGGTATGATGTGGGTTATAAAAGTTAATGTCGTAACTATTACTGTTCAACACCTCTTCTAGAGTAGTTCCATGCGGTAAAACCACGCTGGTCAACAGTAAGTTGCCGGTTAGGTGAATCCTATCAAGTGGGTCTTCTGAGTTCAGCTTCTTATTGTCTGATGTAATTAAGCCTTTTACTGAGGTATTAAGGCGTTCATCAAATAAGGTAACGTAGCTGATACCAACGCCTTCACGTTCACTGATACTATTTAGGCCAGAGAAGCTTAAGTCATGGCTGGCGAAAAGCTCATCAATACTCTTGTTATGAGTTTCAGTATTTTGTAAGTACTCAGGTTCATTAGGCAAATAAAGATCAATAGAGGTGGTTACCTCTGGTTTGAATGAAGAATCAAAATTAGTAGAGTCCTCCTCATCATTGTTAGTGGAAGGTTCTACTTCTTTTTTTGCTGCCATAATACTAGCAAGGTATCTATCTTCTTCAATAGGCGGGAAGGTGAAGTTAAGAACCTTTATCTGTTCCCCATATTTTATGCCATTGGCATAGTCGAGCTCATTGGTTTTAGATGATTTGCTATCACTGACAAGCTCTGGACTGATAAAGGACGTTATTTTATCCACTTGCTGGCTATGATCTTTATTAGAGTACAGCTGCTTAATTAGGGCATCAGAGGCCGCTTCATAGACATCTTGAGTTTGAATATCTAAGTCAGTTGATAATTTATTAGGCTTACTCTTTATCTTCTGATCTGTTGTGCCACTAGGATTTAATTGAGCATAGAACAGATAGGCATAACTGTACTTAATGGAACTTAATAAGTTATCTCGATAAGCAGTATTACACTCTCGTAAATATAGAAGTAAGTCAGCATACTGTTCATCCGACATAGGGGCATTGGCGTAGTAGGGATCAAGAGGAGGGCGTATGATTCTTTGGACACACTGCTCAGATTGAGCAATGGATTTAGCTTTGGCTAAGTGCAGCTCGGCTAATAATGCCAAATGCTCTTTATTGTTTTTGTTTAAGGTGCTTTTATTTACCTTACTAAGGCATTGGTTAAAGTCCTCTAAGCATTGTTCTTCAGGTATACCTAGCGAAAGCAGTTGAGAGGTACTTTTATTGCTTAAAGTGGGCCGAGTGACAATATTACCTCGGTTATTGGCAATGGTTCTACTTGAGTCTTTTTGGCTAACAGAAACGGTGCTACAAGAAGCCATAACTAAAATGCTTGAGGCTAAGGTAAGGCAAGTAGCCAGTTTGGATATTTTAGAATTAGTACGCATAAAGAAGGCCATGTTCAATGACTTAGACCACTAAAACGATATTGTTTTAGTTAAATAAATAGAATAAGAAATAAAGTTGTCAAAAAATATAATACCTTATTTTTGAGCAATTAGTATGACAATAGTACAGCAGATATCAGAGGATGCAGGCTGTAGATGAGTGAAGATAGAAAGTATTAAGGATAAAATGTAAGGATATAAAAGTGGGTGTCAAAACAATAAAGCCACAATTAAGTGGCTTTATTGCTTCAGTGCAGCTCAGTTAGTTATGGCTAATAAAAAGGCAGTATTGCTCTGCATTTATTAGCTTTTCATTAACTTTATTTAGTCACAGGTAAGTCCCAAATATAGTATTTACCTGCTTCTACAATTTCAATTTGCTTAGCAATAGTGGCATCGTTAGGATGCTTTTTCTGCAAAGTCTTCAAGCGAGATAAAGCTGCAGAGCGGTTGTCATTAAGTAGCTCAGCTTGTGCTAAACTTTGCTCAGCTTCTTTATAGCTTTGAGAGGCCGCTTTTAGTAGGTATTTTTTACCTTCTCTAAAGCCACCACCTTCAGATAACATCATACCGTAAATAAAGTTTGCCTCAGCACTCTCAGGCTGTCTATCGATCGCTTTAGCAATAAAAGTACTACCACGTACTGCGAAGTCAGAGCCTAAATCTAGGTTACGACCCATGCCGTTTAGTTTAGCGGCTCTTAGTAAGACTTCGTATGAAGCATTTTCATCTTCTGCAAAAGGACGTAGCCACTGTTCTAACTCTTTTAGCTTCTCTTTGGCATAGTAAAGATCAGATTTGCTATTGAAATTTGGTGGATAATGACGAGCATTTGGGCTAATTTCGTCAATGAAGTCATCCAATAAGCTCACATCTAACTGATCATTTGGATTGATACGAGTTTTAGGGATTAATACTGTGGCAATATAGTTGACATCTGATACTGAAACAGTTGGGGTTGGGATGTTAGGTAACTTGGTAGCTGTGATGTCTACTGAATTAATTAAAGGGTCATTTTTTAATTCATTGGCATCATACTTAACCTTGAAAACTTTACCACCTGTGGTGTCTGCCTCGATGGCAGTAGCTGTGTCAGTAGTATCAACTACCATGCCACTTGACGCTGCGCCTGTACCTGAAGAGGGTAATGATTCACAGCCTGTAGCAACCAAGCTTACTAAAAAAGCGCTTGAAAGAAGTTTGGCAGATACCGATTTATTCATTATTAGGTCCTTATAATCAATAATAATTAGTGATGTGGGTTATTTAATCGATGTGGGTTATTTCATCAAAGTTAGATAACTTAAATAACTTAGATAACAATGAGATAACAACTAGATAACCAAGACAGTGGTTCAATTTGTCTGACAATTTAATAAGTTTTGATAAGTATTGACTTAACCATTGAACGCACTGGCTAGTATTATTTAATATAATAAGTGCTATAAGATAGCAACTTTATAGAAGGCATTAAAGTGGCCAGTTGTAAACTTTGATTATAATTTGCTACTGAAAAGGTTGTGTTATTTGGTTTAATAAATCTTGTCATAACAACCATTCAGGGTCAAAAGTTACAAATGATAGGCCAAGCCCTTCATGCGATTTGCCATCCAACGCATAGATACTCTGACAGGCGCTGATAACGCTTGACCCCCATGATTTAGGGCAGCTTCGCGATGCTCAAGTTCTTCAATATTCATCTGTGCCAAAATCTCTTTACTGCGAATATCTTGTTCTGGCAATAAAGCAATGTGCTCTTGTAGATGCTCACTAACTTGAGCTTCTGTCTCGGCTACAAAACCTAAACTAAATTCGTCAGAAATAAGACCAGCAATAGCGCCTAAGCCAAATGATAGCCCATACCAAACTGGGGTAAATACACTGGGGTGGCTGCCTAATTCATCTAGACGAGTCTCACACCATACCAAATGATCAATCTCTTCATCGGCAGAATGTTGCATCGCCTGTTTAACTTGGTTGTCTTTTGCTGTAAAGGCTTGACCATGATAGAGGCCTTGAGCACAGACTTCACCGGTGTGATTAATACGCATAAGCCCCGCCACATGGCGAGACTCATTGATAGAAAGCTCAGGCATTTTATCAGAGCTGACAGGTAAGGGGCGCGCAGTCTGATTTGAATGGGGGATTATGGAGCGCAAACTGCTATCAAAGCCAACAATAGCGCGATCTATAATACTCAAGTTTTTTGACATAACGAGCCCCTTTCTAATTGTTGTTAATTTATCACCATTAAGGTTCGGTTACTATCATCAAGTCATCAAGGCTTAATCAAATACACATATTAGATAATAACAAAAATACAGGCATTGACTAAGCAAAGATAATAATCAAATATCCAACCTATTTAAGCTCTACTTTAGCTCCATTTTCAATATTTGCATAGACTTCAAGTACATCCCAGTTAGTCAGACGTACACAGCCTGCAGAAGCTTGACGGCTAATACCTTCTGGTACAGGTGAGCCATGGATACCATAAGAGGGTTTAGATAGGCCCATCCAGACGACACCCACAGGGTTGTTTGGTCCTGGAGGAAGCATGAACACTTCTTTTTTATCGCCATTTTTTACAGTAGACTTATACCAAGGCATTTTTACCTTATTAACAATCTTAAAAGTACCTGTTGGTGACGGGGTTGCCGTACTTCCTACGGTAGTTGGATATGTGGCTACCAGCTTATCTCCGTTATAGGCATATAGAGTTTTGGTTGGTTTATCAGCCACTACGCGATTAATTTTAGCCTTTAATGGAGCACCTACGTTAATCACGGTAATGGTTTCACCTTCGGTAAAGCGCTTACCTTTGTTTAGCTTTTCAAGATAGCGAACATCCATATGAAAGCGTTCACCTAACATCTCTTTGATGTTTTGATAGTATAAGCCTTTCATCTTAGACTTAGCGGCTGAACCCGAGGGAGTCTGTGCGAAATTGGTGTTGACATCATCTTTGGTTAAAGTGTATTCGACCAATACTGGCTGATTTGGGTTGATACTCTGGGTTAAAGCATCCCAAGTAGCTGCGTTCATTTTACCAGTGCTAGGTAAGCCTTTCATGGTCTGGAAGTTAGCTAAAGCTTTGGTGCTATTCATACCCCAGCCACCATCAATAGGGCCTGGTGAAGCATGATTCCAATCTAATAAGGCTTGCATTTTCACAGTCATTGCTGTGTTTCTGCGCATATTTGGAGTCCAGACAGCACTGTTTACTGCACGGGCATAATTTGAAAGGTTGGTAGTTTTATAGACTTTACCGTTTTTGTTTTCAATACTCTTAATAGAGTCATCATCAATAGTTGGGCTAGCGATTGCTACGGCCTGACCAGAGTCTTCATCATCTTTACTTTGTTCGGCAATTTCATTGTTGACCTGATTTTGAATGGCAATATCATCAGCGTCATCACCGGCCAACTCGTCACTCTCAGCTGTCAGCTTTTCTTCGTCAGCCGTAGCACTCTTTTCGTTAGCTGTAGCATTTTCTTCGTTAGCCGTAGCAAGTTGGTTTTCGATTTCTGTATCGTTAATTAACTTTTGAAGGCTATCAACAGGCTTAGCCTTAGGGGTTGTCTCAGCAATTGCGGAGCCACTAAAAGCAAATAAGGTAGCTGCAACGGTAGTTACAAGTAGCTTAGGAGCGAATTTAGTAGGCATTTTGGTAAGGGTAAGTTTAGTGTTCATAGTCATACAGTTATTCACAATAAAAAAGGTGCTGCTATTATGCGATGAAAAGTAGCTAGTGGCAAATGTTTACCACAAAATAGAAAGCAACTGTAACAATTATGCTATCTAAAATTTACCTAAATCTAGAAAGAAGTCATTAACAGTATTTATAGAGGCTATGTTGATTTCAAGACAACTTTTTGACAAAGAGGCTTTAAGCTTGAGCATTGAGATTATAATGTCGAGCGAGATTATAGACTTTTACAAAAATAGACTTTTATAAAAATAGTCCCTTGCAAACAATGTTGGTTATAATGGACGAACCTGTAAAGCTTATTCGAGTTTTTTATTAATATCAGATTTGATGATTATCAGATAGAATGAGTCACGAGAAGTTTTACTTTAGAAATTAACTCAGTAATGGGAATAGCAGATTAACTATGTCAACAGACCACTCAAATCTAGACCAGACAACCAATGCAAATGCCTCTTTATCCTCATTGGATGCCGAAGCCTTGCTGGATCAAATCCAAGGCTCTGAAGCAGCAGACTTGCAACAAGATAGCTTCGATAATTCGTTAAATGGTGAATTTGACGGGCTGCTAGCCGCCAGTCAAGAGGCTGCCGAGTCACTGTATACTATTCGTGACTTTATCCGCTTTTGTGTGACTCAGCTGCGCACTTATGATGTGGTGGTGGCGCAAGGAACCAATGATGTCTTTGCAGAAGCGGCCGCTATTGTATTGCATACTTTATCGCTTGATTGGTCTGCAGATGAGCAAATCCTTGACTGCCGTCTCACCTCGTCAGAAAAAGCAGAGGTATTGACCTTATTACAGTCACGTATTGTGTATCGCCAACCTTTAAGCTATCTGGTTAATTTGGCTTACTTCTGTGATCTGCCTTTTTATGTGGATGAGCGAGTGCTTATTCCAAGATCACCTATCGCTGAGTTAATCCGTCAGCAGTTCTATCCCTATTTTGAAACCAATGAGCTTGCTCAGCCATTAGGAGCGGACTCAACCCCAGATATGCCTTCTTTTTATTTACATGGGTTAGAGAATAAGCAGCTTTATCAGCCAGAGCGTATTTTGGATCTTTGTACCGGTTCAGCTTGTATTGCAGTAGCACTTGCCAGCAGATTTAGAGATGCCTTAGTAGATGCAGCAGACATTGATAACGAAGCATTAGAAGTGGCAGCGGTTAACGTAGAGCATCATGGCATGGAGCATCAAATAAATCTAATTGAGTCTGATTTATTTGAGAAGATTCCTGCAGAAAACCAGTATGAGCTGATTGTGACCAATCCTCCGTATGTAGATGCAGCAGCGATGGCAGAGCTTCCTCCTGAATTTAACCATGAGCCAGAGCACGCACTGGCGGCTGGCCAAGATGGCTTAGACTTGGTTCACAAAATTTTAAATGAAGCCGCGGATTATTTGTCACCAGAAGGTTTGTTGGTATGTGAAGTAGGGGATAGTGATTGGGCAATACGTCAAGCTTATCCTGAAATTCAATTTAACTGGTTGAGCTTTGCCCGTGGCGGTAGCGGTGTTTTTGCTATCGATCGTGATGAACTATTAAGTAATCGTCATTTATTTGCAGACCAAGTGGCGCAGCTAGACTCGTAAGAGGTTAACACACTGCCCATCCACAGATAGGACTTGTGAAAGTAGGACAGCTTGATAAAGTGGGTGGGTAAATTTGACTAAAAAAATGGGCATAAGTTATGGCAGGGAATAGTATTGGACAGGTATTTAGGGTAACGACATGTGGCGAGTCACATGGCGAGGGATTGTTAGCGATAGTGGATGGCATTCCACCCGGTATGGCGTTAAGTAGTGCTGATTTACAAGTCGACTTAGATCGCCGTAAGCCTGGTACTTCTAAATTCGCTACCCAGCGCCGTGAGCCTGATGAAGTAGAGATTATTTCTGGGGTATTCGACGGCAAAACCACAGGCACCTCGATTGGCTTATTGATTCGTAATACCAACCAAAAATCAAAAGATTACAGCGATATCAAGGACACCTTTCGACCAGGTCATGCAGACTATACTTATAGTATGAAGTATGGCTTTCGTGATTATCGAGGCGGAGGTCGCTCTTCGGCTCGAGAAACAGCTATGAGAGTAGCCGCTGGCGCGATTGCAAAAAAGTACTTACAACAGCGTCTTGGCATTGTGATTCATGGTCATGTGGTACAAATGGGCAATGAGACCACAGTCGCACAAGACCCGGCCAATATTGACTGGCAGTTTGTAAATAGCAATCCTTTTTTTTGCGCCGATGCTGATGCGATTCCAAGATTTGAGGCATTAATTGAGCGTCTAAGAAAAGAGGGCACCAGCTGTGGGGCAAAACTTGAGATTATCGCCTCTGGAGTTCCTGTGGGCTTAGGGGAGCCTGTCTTTGACCGCCTAGATGCTGATATTGCACATGCCATGATGAGTATCAACGCGGTAAAAGGGGTTGAAATCGGCGATGGCATGAGCGTGGCGGAACAATTTGGGCACAGCTCTCGTGATGAGTTAACACCAGAGGGCTTCACAGCCAACCACTCAGGCGGTATCTTGGGTGGTATCTCTTCAGGTCAAGACATTAAGGTAAGTATTGCGCTTAAGCCTACCTCTAGTATTACCACTCCAGGTAAGAGCATTGATGTAGCGGGTAATGCTATTGAGATGCTGACTAAGGGTCGTCATGATCCTTGTGTGGGTGTAAGAGCTACCCCAATAGCCGAAGCTATGCTAGCCATCGTATTGCTGGATCATTATCTACGTCATCGTGGTCAGAATGCTGATGTCACACCGCCAGTTTCTGCCATTGCTTAAGATGAGCGTTTAACACTA
>JAHHUJ010000076.1 GCA_020024075.1 Psychrobacter sp. | reverse complement strand
AGTTGGGAAAACCACCACACCGCCACGACGACCGCCACCACCTTTTCCGCCACCCTTTCCACCACCGCCACCGCCGCGTGAAATGAGGAATAGCCATAAAAAGATGGCCATAAAAATAGTGGTAAATAGCCCAGCCCCTGCGGATAGAGCCATTAATGCAAAGCCGCCCGTTGCGATAAAAGAACCAAGGATACGACCTAAAGCCGAGGTCAAAAACAAACCAAAAATTAGGGCAATGAGAAAAGTACCAAACAACGAAGGCGAATCACCAGCAGCTTGGTTTTGTGCCTGAGCACGCTCTTTGGCTAAGGCATCAGATTGTGCCAAAACATCAGGATCAGCGACCAATCGCTCTTCGATACGGTTGATACCTTTGATCAACCCACCAGCATAGTCTCCTTGCTTAAATGAAGGGGTAATCTCATCATCGATAATTCGGTTTAAGATAGCATCTGGTAATACGCCCTCTAAGCCATATCCTGACAGAATATACATCTTACGGTCATTCACGGACACTAAGATTAATAGGCCATCATCAGTATCTTTGTTACCTAGCTTCCACTTGTCTGCTACCTGCAAGCTGTATTGAAATATGTCCATGCCACTAGTAGTAGGTACAGTTACCAAAGCAGCTTGGGCTAGGCCTTGATCATAAATATGACGTAATCTTTGGGTTAACAGTTGTTTTTCTTGAGGGGTAAAAATATTGGCCTGATCAACCACAGGCGAGTTTAAAATAAGTTTATCGCTATCAACGCCTTGAGCGGTAGATTGACGAGGCTCAGCCGTGACTACCTCTGATTGGCTGCTATCGTTATCATCACTAGCCTCACCAATATTAGGTATATTGTCAGTAATGGCTTCATTACCGAAAATAGCATCGTTAATAGCTTCGTTTTGTTGGCCAGCTTTGGCAATGGCCACCATATCCTCAACACTTTGATCACTCATTTGCTGAGAAGACTGAGATGATGCCACACTCGTAGCCTCGCCAGTCACAGCGAAACTTGTAGGTGTTACCAATAGGGTCGCGCCTATTATTGACAATATGGACCAGCTACGTTTCAACTTTTGCATGCGCATCATCACCACTTTACTCTAAGACACTTATTTTATAACTGCTCTCTCACACAACTATACTAGATAATAAAAAGGAATAGATAGTAAAAAGGCAGGTTAATTAGTAGCTTATACACCATACGCATATAAGCTACTCTGTTATAGACGACACTCCGTTAACACCTCATCGGAGCCAAGGCTTTAGCTAACTTTTAACGTTAGCTAACCTTTAATTAGTTACTCACCAAATAATTAGTTACTCACCAAAATCAACTTCTGGCGCCGTTGAAATCTCTTTTTCATTTTCAACAGTAAAGTTAGGCTTCGGATCCATGCCAAAGACTTTGGCTGTAATATTGGTTGGGAATTGACGAACGGTAGTATTGTAGCTTTGGACCTCTTGAATATAACGGTTACGAGCTACGGTAATACGGTTCTCAGTACCTTCAAGCTGCGCTTGTAAGTCTTGGAAAAGCTTGTCTGACTTAAGCTCTGGGTAACGCTCTGATACTGCCATTAAACGAGACAGTGCCCCTGTCATTTCCGCTTGGGCCGCTTGGTAATTTTCCATAGCTTGCGGATCATTCAACGTCTCAGGGGTTAGCTGAATGCTACCCGCTTTTGAACGGGCTTCAGCAACTTGGGTAAATACCTCTTGTTCTTGATCCGCATATTGTTTGACAACTTTTACTAAATTAGGCACTAAGTCATCACGGCGCTGATATTGGTTAACCACTTCTGACCAAGCCGCATTAACTTGCTCATCTTGTGCTTGTAGGTTGTTATAACCACAACCTGATAAGCTCACTGCCGACATGCCTAAAACAGTAGATAACATAAGTGGCTTAAGGATTGATTTACGTGACATAACTACTCCGAAAATTTTTAAATTATTTTAAATTACAGGTAAACCCAGTAATCTCACTTTAGATTTTTTAAACTTAATAATAAGGTACTACGATTGTACTGTTGAATGATGTCAAAGCACAATTAATACAATTCTTTGTTACCTAAATACAACCTCATTACCCTAATATCACGATAGTAATAGGCCAAACAATGACTATCAACTGGCTAATTTTTATAATTTTTTTTATAAAATAGTTCAAAATAATCTAGCAATTTACTTTTTTTTATGGCAAATTGCAGTTACTTAGGCGTACTTTTTAGTAACATTTGGTCAAACTAACTTACAGTTACTAATAGTACAACTTACTTATGTGTTTGTGTTTATCTAATTGTATTGGTTGGTTTTTTCTACAGAACTGTGAATTAAATAAGCGCTGTACACACTTTTAGATTATTACAATTAATTGAGGGACAGGCATGTTACTCAATTTGTTAACACTAGGAAACACACTATGGAAGGCATTGTAAGTGCTTTAAATACAGTTATTTGGAGTCCTGCCCTAATCTATCTCTGCTTAGGAGCAGGTTTATTCTACTCAATCATGACCCGCTTTGTTCAGATTCGTCTGTTTAAAGAGATGCTTCGCCTTCTTTTTAAAGGCAAACCAGACAATGACGGTATTTCTTCATTCCAAGCCCTTGCCGTAGCCCTTGCTGGCCGTGTCGGTATGGGTAATATCGCTGGGGTAGCTGCTGCTATTGGCTTCGGTGGTCCAGGCGCAGTATTCTGGATGTGGATTGTGGCCTTCTTAGGCGCCTCTACGGCTTATGTAGAATCTACCTTGGGTCAAATCTATAAAGAGCGTGATGTTATCACTGGCGAATATCGCGGTGGTCCAGCTTATTACTTCGAAAGAGCTTTAGGCCAAAAATGGTATGGTGTTTTATTTGCTATATCTTCTATTATTGCTTGTGGTATTTTCTTACCTGGTGTACAGGCCAACGGTGTGGTTAACGCTGTGGCCCAAGTAACCGGTGAAGGTACTATGATGAATTTCATGGGCCTAGATGTAGGCTCTAGCCGTCTAATTGCTCTAGCCATTATTATGGTAGTATTAGGCTTCATCATCTTCGGTGGTATTAAGCGTATTGCAAACTTCGCAGAATACGCCGTTCCTTTTATGGCCGTAGGCTATATCGTTCTAGCCCTTCTAATCATGGTTACCAACTTCAGCAAAGTGCCTGAGGTATTTGGTATGATTATCGGTGATGCCTTCACCGCTCAAGCAGGCTTTGGTGCTGCTATTGGTTGGGGTGTCAAACGTGGTATTTACTCCAATGAAGCCGGTCAAGGTACAGGGCCACACGCCGCAGCCGCAGCTGCTGTAGACCACCCTTCACAACAAGGCTTGGTTCAGGCTTTCTCAGTATATGTGGACACCTTATTGGTTTGTTCTGCAACCGCTTTCATGATTTTATCTACCGGCATGTACAACATCCAAGGCTCGTTACCTGATGGTCAATTCATCGTCCAAAATGTTGCTGCAGACGTTGAGATTAACTCACCTTCATTTACTCAAATGGCGATGGAATCTGTTTATGGCACCTTCGGTGACTCATTCATCGCGATTGCGGTACTCTTCTTTGCCTTTACCACCATCCTAGCCTACTACTATATTGCTGAGGTTAATATTTCTTATTTAACCCGCTCTATGGGCAAAGGCGCTAGTAAAACTGGACTGTTCTTAGTCAAAGTTATTATCATGTTTATGGTCGCTTATGGTGCCTTAAACAGCTCAGGTTATATCTGGGGATTAGGCGACGTGGGTGTTGGCTTGATGGCTTGGTTAAACATCATTGGTATTATTGTCATCTTCTTTGTGGCAAAACCTACGCTAACTATGCTTAAAGACTATGAAGCACAGTTGAAAGCAGGTGGTGGTACGACTGCCAAACGCTTCGTGTTTGATCCTAAGAAGTTCGGTATCAAAAATGCCACTTACTGGGAAGAGCGCTATAAGCAAAATGTTGAAGCCAATCGTAAAAACGATGTCGAATAAATCGAATAAGTTGCATAAATCGTCAATTTAACAGTTCAATTAAACTAAAAACCCGATACTAAAAGTATCGGGTTTTTTATGTCTATCACCTACTGCACTAGCCCTCTGGAAAAAGCACTTTATCAATCACATGAACGGTGCCATTACGGGTAGGAATGTCAGCCGCCTTTATAACCGCTGTACGCCCTATACCGTCTTTAATCGTCTTTTGATTGGTGATGGTCAGCTGGTAATTATTAAAAGTGGTCAGCCGACTGGGCTGCATCTGCGCTATCGTCAGTGGTTGAGGTGTTTTTAGCACATGATAAGCCAATAAAATGCGTAGCAGAGGTTTATTTTGCATCAGCTTTTGTTTGGTCATTGTGGTTTCATTAAACCAAGCCTCAAAAGCGGCATTATCTGGGGCAAAAATTGTATAGTTACTTCCAGCAAATCTAAGCACGCCGGTTAACCCCGCCGCATCTATCGCCTCTACCAATATCGATAAGTTAGAATTTCGTCTTGCCATCTGTAAAGCATTGTCAGAGGCATCATAGCTTATAGGGATAGAGCTAGCTGCATTGGAGACATTAGATGGGGAAGTTTGAGCAGGCTGACTAAGCACTATAGGGCTGTGATTGAAGGTGCTATAAGTAGCATTGGGCTGTTGCAGTGTCGATTTGGTAACGCTGGAATTAGTAACTAAGTCGCTAGCAGCAGCAGTGCTAGACTGAGCGTTACTTTGGCTAACAGTGACTGCCATTAAAGCCATAGCCAGTGTCCATACGGGCATATTTTTCATGATAAAGCACGTCCTTTTTTTATAAATCATCTTAGTTTAAACAAAAAAATCTGTGGTGCCTATTGTCTTGTATCCGCAAACCAATTCATTTCTTGTTATTAATCTTAGGGATATAACTGCTATATCCTAAAGATATTACTGTGAAATCAACCCAATCAATTTAGCTGCCTTGCTCCATATTGCTATGGGTTTATCCCAGTAGAGAATTAGATATTCATAAGCAGTATGCTACACTAACCTAGATTTTAGAAATCTTATTTGGCAACCCGTAGCTCCAAATATATATAGTAGTTCCAAATACATATAGATGTAGAAGAGATTTCTATCCCCTATTAACTCAAGATATAAGATAGTACTATGGCCACCTGCTCACACCCCGAACACAACCCGCCAAAAGCCAATACCGATGCCCCTAAAAAAAGGGAGCATAATCCAGCAAACTTTAAGCTAACGCCGCCAGAAAGCCTGCCTTATAAAGACAAGCAACAAACGGCTCGCCAGCGTATCGTTGAACACTTAGAGCAACGTATTTTGATGCTTGACGGTGCGATGGGTACCCAAATTCAAACTTTTAAACTGCAAGAAGCGGACTATCGAGGCGAGCGCTTTGCCGACTTCCACCAAGATGTACAAGGCAACAACGACTTACTGGTATTAACCCAGCCAGATATCATCAAGAGTATTCACCGTGATCATCTGACTGCTGGTGCCGACATCATCGAGACCAACACCTTTAATGCGACTCAGATTTCTATGGCAGATTATGCGATGGAGCATCTGGTGCCTGAGATTAACCTTGAAGCGGCTCGTATCGCTCGTGAAGTAGCTGATGAGTTTACTGCACACAACCCTGACAAGCCTCGCTTTGTGGCAGGGGTTATCGGGCCGACCTCTCGCACTTGTTCGCTATCGCCTGATGTCAATGACCCGGCCTTTCGTAACGTTACCTTTGATGAGCTGGTTGATAACTATACCGAAGCTTTATACGCCTTAATAGAGGGCGGTATTGACCTTATTTTGGTAGAAACCATCTTCGATACCCTAAACGCTAAAGCAGCTATATTCGCCATTACCGGGGTGTTTGAAGTTATCGGCTATGAGCTGCCCATTATGATATCAGGTACCATTACCGATGCCTCTGGTCGTACACTATCGGGACAAACTGCCGAAGCGTTTTATAACTCTATTCGCCATGCCAAGCCACTCTCAGTTGGCTTTAACTGTGCCCTTGGCGCCGATGCACTTAGACCTCATATTCAGACTCTATCTGATATCGCCGATACCTATATCTCAGCGCACCCCAACGCAGGCCTGCCGAACGAATTTGGTGAGTATGACGAAACTGCTGAAGAGACCGCTGCCCTACTCGATGGCTTTGGTAAAGCCGGTATCTTAAACATCGTCGGCGGCTGCTGTGGTACTCGTCCAGAGCACATCAAAGCCATTGCGGACGTGATGCAAAAGTATCCACCGCGCCAGATTCCAACCATACCACCAGCGTGCCGCTTATCTGGTTTAGAGCCATTTAATATCACCAAAGACAGCTTGTTTGTTAACGTCGGCGAGCGTACCAACGTCACCGGCTCCAAAAAGTTCTTACGTCTAATTAAAACCGGTGAGTTTACCGAAGCACTTGATGTGGCACGCAACCAAGTAGAGGGCGGTGCGCAAATCGTCGATATCAACATGGATGAGGGGATGCTCGACTCCAAAGGGGCGATGATTCACTTCTTAAACTTAGTGGCAGGCGAGCCTGATATCAGCCGTGTCCCTCTGATGCTTGACTCCTCAAAGTGGGATATCATTGAAGAGGGTCTAAAGCGTACCCAAGGTAAGGCTGTGGTCAACTCCATCTCGCTCAAAGAAGGCTACGACGCCTTTGTCGAGCACGCCAAGCTATGTATGCGTTATGGTGCTGCCGTGATTATCATGGCGTTCGATGAAGATGGTCAGGCCGATACTTACGAGCGCAAAATCGAGATCTGTAAACGCAGTTATGACATCTTAGTTGATGAAGTTGGCTTCCCAAGTGAAGACATCATCTTTGACCCCAATATCTTTGCGGTAGCGACTGGTATCCCTGAGCACAACAACTATGGCGTTGACTTCATTAACGCCACCAAATGGATTACTGACAACCTACCCAATGCTATGGTATCAGGTGGCGTGTCAAACGTGTCATTCAGCTTCCGTGGCAACCCAATCCGTGAAGCCATTAACGCCGTCTTCTTATATCATGCCATTCAAGCGGGCTTAACTATGGGTATCGTTAACCCTGCCATGCTTGAGGTATATGACGAAATTCCGAAAGACGCACGAGAAGCGATTGAAGACGTTATGCTTAACCGCAATCAAGGTGAAAGCGGGCAAGATGCCACCGAACGTCTAATGACAGTCGCCGAAAGCTACGTTGCTGGCGGCAAACTAAACGATGGCAGTATCGACTTGTCATGGCGTGAGCAGTCTGTTGAGAAGCGTATTGAACACGCTCTAGTGAAAGGCATCACTACCTACATTGACGAAGATACTGAAGAGGCTCGTCAAAAATACGCCAAACCGCTTGACGTCATTGAAGGCCCACTAATGGATGGTATGAACGTGGTTGGTGACTTATTTGGCGCTGGTAAAATGTTCCTACCACAAGTGGTTAAATCTGCACGTGTGATGAAGCGTGCCGTGGCGGTATTAAACCCCTATATCGAGGCCGAAAAAGTAGAGGGTGAAACCAAAGGTAAAGTCGTCATCGCTACCGTTAAAGGCGACGTACACGACATCGGTAAAAACATCGTTGGCGTGGTACTCGGCTGTAACGGCTATGACGTGGTTGACCTTGGTGTGATGGTACCTTGCGATAAGATACTCGACACCGCCATTGAAGAAAAAGCTGACATCATTGGCCTATCAGGTCTGATTACCCCAAGTCTTGATGAGATGGTCTATGTCGCTAAGCAAATGCAAGAGCGTGGCATGAATCTACCGCTGATGATTGGTGGTGCGACTACCTCAAAAGCACACACAGCAGTCAAAATCGAACCGAACTACAAAAACGATGCGGTAATTTACGTCACTGACGCTTCACGTTCAGTCGGTGTGGTGACCAAACTGCTATCAAAAGAGCACCGTGTTGAGCTAATACGTGAAACTCGCGAAGAGTACGAAAAAGTTCGTCAGCGCCTTGCCAATCGTAAGCCCAAAGCCGCCAAACTCAGCTATGATGAGTCCATCGAGCTTGGCTATAAGTTTGATTGGGACAACTATACTCCGCCGACACCAAACCAACTTGGTCAGGTCATCTTTGATGAGTACCCCATTGAAAACCTACTGCCCTACATTGACTGGACACCGTTCTTTATCTCATGGGGCTTAGTCGGTAAGTATCCGAAGATCTTCGAGGATGAAGTGGTCGGTGAAGAGGCCAAAGACTTGTTTGCTAATGCGCAAACTCTAATGCAGCGCTTCATTGATGAGAAGTTAGTAACGCCTAAAGGGGTGTTCAAAATCATGCCGGCCAAACGTACCGATCATGATACGGTTACCGTCTATGACAAGCCACCTAGTGAGGGCGGTCAGCCAACGCACGTGTTTGAGCATCTACGTCAACAGTCAGATAAAGCCAGTGGCAAGCCCAATTATAGCTTAGCCGACTTTATCTCACCATCAGATTATCACACCGACTATTTAGGCGGATTCACCGTCTCTATTGAAGGCGCTCAAGAGCTATCTGACGCTTATAAAGAAGCTGGCGATGACTATAATGCGATTATGGTACAAGCTTTATGTGACCGTCTAGCAGAAGCGTTCGCTGAGCACTTACATGAGCTAATCCGTACTAAATACTGGGGCTATCAGCCAACTGAACAGCTGACTAATGAAGAGCTGATTAAAGAGAAGTA
Source organism: Psychrobacter sp. (assembly GCA_020024075.1). Lineage (GTDB taxonomy): Bacteria > Pseudomonadota > Gammaproteobacteria > Pseudomonadales > Moraxellaceae > Psychrobacter. The sequence goes on along the minus strand of JAHHUJ010000076.1, from coordinate 565 downwards.
TGTCGGTATCCGTCCTGCACCAGGCTACCCTGCCTGCCCTGAACATACCGAAAAAGGTAAGTTATTTGATTGGTTAGGCACCACAGATGCCATCGGTACTTACTTGACTGAAAGTTATGCGATGTGGCCGGCGTCTTCTGTCAGTGGCTTCTATTACTCACACCCTGAAAGCGTCTACTTCAATGTGGGTAAAATTGACCGTGATCAGTTAGAGGATTACGCCAAGCGTAAGGATTGGGATATTCAGACTGCTGAGAAGTGGTTGAATCCTAACTTGTAGCTGGTGTTTATACCCTATTATTAGACTATCTGCTTGATAGCACCGTCACCTCTACTTATTGAGTTTTTCTCGATATGATATGTGGCGGTTTTTTATTATCTGTTATTTGTAGCTAATCCTGCTATCCGCTATTATCTACTAGGCTAGGCGAGGCAGTGACTACAGGCTAGAGTCGTTCCTGTTACCTCGATACCACCTCTAGCCAAGTCACTGCAACTCGCCCACCCCAGTAGGATAACCGCTACTATCAGGGCTAAAAAACCCTAATCACTTAAACTCACCTAA
>JAHHUJ010000075.1 GCA_020024075.1 Psychrobacter sp. | reverse complement strand
AAACGCAAGCTCTGCTTTTGCAAAACTTGCGTTTTATATTTACTTGATTTCTATATTGGTTTAAAGCGTGAAAAGCTGTTTCACAAAAAAGCTATTCTACAACCCTATTCAGCAGCCAAAAAGTCGGGCATATCGGCAGCTGTTTTCTCAATCTTCTTCAGCTTTTTCTTACCTAGACCGCCCAACACTTCGATAGCATGACGTAGGCGAGCCATAGTCATATCCGCACCGATGATGTACATAGAATTCATCACAGGTGTAGAGGAGGTGCTGCCAGCGATAGCGACGAAAAATGGCGCCATCATGTCACGCAGTTTGATATCCATGGCGGCGCTTAAACCTTTTAGGGTCTTAAAGATATTGTCTTCTGTCCATTCTGGAAGGGTTTCTAGTTTCCAAGTGGCGATTTGCAGGATTTCCATGATTTGTTCAGCGCTTAGTGACTTATGCTCGAAGTCCTCTGGCTTAACGTCTGGCAAGTTTTGGAAGTAAAAACCACCCCAATTAACCGCATCTGACAATAGATGAATACGAGGCTGAATGGCCGCTGCAATGGCAGTTAGCTTCTCTGAGTCGTTGGCCCAAGCTAAGATCTTGTCTTTTAGCTGTTCAGGCGATAATTGACGTAAATACTCTGCGTTTAACCAATGTAGTTTTTCGATATCAAAGATCGGGCCACCTAGTGATACACGAGTGATATCAAAGCTCTCAATCATCTCATCAAGCGTGAACTGTTCTTCTTCATTTGGCATTGAGTAACCCATACGACCCAAGTAATTCAATAACGCTTCTGGCAATACGCCGGCATCACGATAATAGGTGATAGAGGTTGGGTTTTTGCGTTTTGATAACTTTGATTTGTCAGGGTTACGTAGCAGTGGCATGTGGCACAGTACTGGCATTTCCCAACCAAAGTAATCGTATAATAACTGATGCTTAGGCGCAGAGTTTAACCACTCTTCACCGCGAATAACGTGCGTAATTTGCATTAAGTGGTCATCCACCACGTTGGCTAAATGATACGTTGGCAAGCCATCTGTTTTTAGCAGCACTTGCATATCCACTTGTTCCCAAGGAATCTCAACTTCACCGCGTAGCATATCTTGAATCTTACACACACCTTCGGTAGGTACTTTCATACGGATAACGAAAGGCTTGCCCTCAGCGGCCAACTTGTCAGATTCTTCACGAGATAGATTGGCATAGCGGCCGTCATAATGTGGGTTTTCGCCGCGTGCGATTTGCTCTTTGCGCATCTCATCCAGCTCCTCGCTAGTAGCGAAGCAGCGGAATGCATGGCCTTTGTCTAATAGCTCTTGGGCGTGCTTTTTATAAATATCGCTACGCTCACTTTGACGGTAAGGGGCGTGTGGACCACCCACATCAGGACCTTCTGACCAATCAAGACCGACCCAGCGTAGAGCATCCAAGATCATCTTTTCTGATTGCTCGGTAGAGCGGGTTTGGTCAGTGTCTTCGATACGCAAGATAAATTCACCGCCATTGGCCTTAGCGAAGGCTAAGTTAAATAGAGCAATATAAGCGGTTCCTACGTGTGGAAAGCCTGTTGGTGAGGGGGCAATACGAGTACGAACAGGACGATTTGTAGCAGTCTGTGTCATAAGGTTTCTCTTGTAATCTGTTTATAAAAAAGGACGAAAAGATTGATAGCAATCCCAATAAAGGGGTAATAATAACAATTAAAAATGCAATGATAAGTTAAGAGACATTATAGCAGGTTTGGGCTATGGCTCATAAAACACAGAGCGACGGTTAACAAAGTTTTTTGGTCTAAAGAAAAAAACTGTCAAAATTTTTGTCAAAACAAGGCGAAATACCAAAAAAAGCATATAATAGCGCTTTGTTGGTGTGGCTACCTTGACAAGCAGGTGTGACTTGCGATAATGAGGTCGAGGCTATCTAAACTTATGTATTAACAGCTCTTGTTTTGACGGCTTTTATTGCTAGCCATTATTTTATCACTGCTTATTGTATTGTTTACTCCATATTGCTTACTCCATTAAGGGAGCCTATTTATTGTGACCGATGCTCAATCTTCAGCGACACAGACTACCCCTTTAGCAAAATCTGATTTTAGCCACGAAACCGTGCTATTGTACGAGACTGTCGATGCTGTCTTAGGTAGAACTCCCACCAAAAAACAGAGTAAAAAAGTCACTGAGCCGCAAGGCAAGGTGCCGGGCATCTTTGTTGATGCTACCTTTGGCCGAGGCGGGCACAGTAAGCTGCTTCTTGAGTCATTAGCTGCAGATGGTCAGCTATTTGTGTTCGATAAAGACCCTGAGGCCATCGCAGTTGCAGAAGAAATAGCAAAAAGTGACAATCGTGTGACAGTTGTGCATGATAGCTTTGCCAATATAACCCACTGTTTACAGCAGCATGGGGTTTTGCAAGTTAATGGCATTATGGCCGACTTAGGGGTTTCTTCTCCTCAATTAGATGATGGCAGTCGTGGCTTTAGCTTTATGCGCGATGGGGCAATTGATATGCGCATGGATACCAGTCGTGGGCAGTCGGTAGGAGAGTGGCTGCAGACGGTGGATGAAGAGACGCTTGCCAATGTGTTGTATGAGTTCGGTGAGGAGCGCCACAGTCGTCGTATTGCCCGTGCTATTAAGCAAATGGAGCGCTATACCTCAACATTAGAACTAGCAGAGGTGATTAAGCAAGCCCATCCCAAATGGCAAAAGGGCAAGCATCCAGCGACGCAAAGCTTCCAAGCCATGCGTATTTTTATTAATAATGAGCTTGGTGATATTGATAGCTTCTTGCAGCAAAGCCTATCGTTACTGGCACCCGGTGGACATTTGGCAGTGATTAGCTTTCATTCTTTAGAAGATCGCCGTATTAAGCAGTTTTTGCAGCGTCATAGCCGTGGGCAGTATCCAGAAGATGAAAATTTGCCTATGCCCCCAGTGCGCCCTCGCTATTTTGGTAAGCCAATCCGTATTGCTCCAAGTAAGGCAGAAGTCAGTGTTAATAATCGCTCTAGGAGTGCTTGGTTAAGAGTGGCAACGCGTACCGATACCCCATATAATACCGAGCCTAGCGAGTGCCATGTTTAGCTTAAAAAAATAAGTAACCCGATTTAGTCCTGATAAATGAAGCCACTCTATTATTGAGTCATTTTTTACCCTTAAAGACCCTCCGGTCATAACATCAGTCACCATATGGCAAATAATAAACCCCAAAGTTCGAACCAAATAGATAGAAACTCTCTTGAGATCAGTGAGTTTTTGACCAAGCGTTATCGTGGTGTTAGCGTCTACGGTACGGTCATGATTCTGCTGGCGATAGGCATTATCTGGACGGCTGTATTGACCGCAGAACAGGTGCAGCAGTACCATGAAGACTATATGGCATTGCAAAAAATGAAAGTTGAACATCGTAATTTACAAATTGAGAATCAGCGCTTGGTTATCGAACAACAGACCTTTAGTGCCACGCCACAAATTGCCAGTCGTGCGGTGACCCAGCTAGGCATGTACTCTCCTTCAACCAAAGATAAGCTGATATTGCAGCCAATGGCTGCCAAGCCTGGTGATAGACTAAACATTGAGCAACCAACTGAATCTGATGAAGCAGAATTGACCATCCAGCAGCAAGGAGGCGAAGATGAGTAAGAAGCCTTCTACCCCGAAGAAAAAAACCAACACCCAAAAGACCAGCACAAGCAAAAATAGCGCTAGCAATAAGCCAATGCACGGTACAGTGACCGAGCCTTTGGTGAAGCCAAAAAAAGCCTCTGCTGCAAAATCAGCTAAAGCAAAGAATGGAAGTGCTCCAGAGGGCATGGCTAAGCTAAAATTTTGGAAAAAACCAAAGGAAGTCAGTGGCGCTTATACCAGTGTCAAACACCGTGGTGGCAAGATATTTAAACCTGCAACTGTGGGAGCTTCAAATCGCGGCGGCGCTGAAAGTGACTTAATACGCTTTCAACTGGTTTGGGGAGCGGCCTTTGTTATCCTAGTGCTGCTGGTACTTCGTGCATTCTACCTTCAGGTATTTAATGCCCAAAAGTTCATCGATATAGGTAATGAAATTATTACCAGTGAGCGTACTCAGCATTCTTATCGTGGCATGATTACCGATCGTAATCATCAACCCTTGGCGGTGAGTGCTCCTTTATCTAGTGTGTCGTTTAGTCCTTACGACTATGCACAGTGGTATTACGATATCCAAAAACGCATTAAAAGAAACGCCGATAACCCAGAAGCACAGCAAAGACTACTACAGAAGTTAAAAGAGAAGGATTTGGCTCAGCTTGCCAGCGTCTCTGGGGTCTCTGTTGATCGTTTGCAGCAAGCTGTAGCACTTGATAATACGGTAGATGTTAGTGACGATGAAGCGGTAAAAGCGGTACTGCCCAAAGGCTCAGGCTCACATTATTTGCCATTATTAAACAAAGTTACTCCAGAGATTGCCGATGCAGTAATGGTACTGGACTTCCCAGGCGTGTATGAAAAACAAGAATTTCGCCGCTACTATCCACAGCCTCAGCCCAATGCGCAGCTGTTAGGGTTTATGGGTCATAATGCCAATGATCCAGATAGCGGCTATGAAGGTCGTGCCGGTATTGAGCGTCAGTTTGAAGCGAAGCTGGCTGGAGAAGATGGCAAGGTTCGGGTGTTAAAAGACCGCTATCAAAACAGCATTGAAGAGCTTGAGCAAATCAAGCCGGTGGTGCCTGGACAGGACGTTACTTTATCTATTGACTCAAGATTGCAGTATTTATTATACAAAGAGCTTGAGCATGTGGGCCGAGTGCAAGAAGCCCGCTGGTCAACGGGGATTGTGGTCGATGTGCACACAGGTGAGGTATTGGCACTGTCTACTTGGCCCTCATTTAATAACAATAACTTAAATGAGATGACCGGTAATAACCAGCGCAACCGTGCAGTATTAGATGTCTTTGAGCCTGGGTCAGTGATGAAGCCGTTTACGGTGGCTGCGGCATTGCAGTCTGGGAAATATACTGAGAATTCATTAATTAATACCAGTCCAGGCTCGATTAGAGTTCGAGGTTATACCATTCGCGATCACAACAACTTAGGCTCTATCAATATGTCTACCTTGATTCAAAAATCAAGTAACGTGGCCTCGACCAAGATTGCCTTATCTTTACCACCAGATGGTATTACTAAGGTACAAAAAGAGTTTGGCTTTGGCAAAAAGACCGCGCTGAACTTCCCAGGGGAGCAGGCTGGTATTATTCCTACGCCAAAAGAAATTGAAACCTCTCGCCGCGCCACAATAAGTTATGGTTATGGCTTGCAGGTGACTTTGGCACAGATTGCGCAAGCTTACGCTGCTTTAGGGTCAGGGGGTGTGCTACATCCGCTCACTTTGGAGAAGCAAGAGCAGAAGCCTGCTGGCAAACGAGTGCTGGATGAGAAGCATGCCATGTCTGTGGTGAAGATGATGGAGACGGTTACTCAGCCAGGCGGTACTGCGACGGCTGCGGCCATTGATGGTTATCGTATTGCTGGTAAAACTGGGACTTCGCGTCGTGTGAATCCCAAAGGTGGTTATTATACCGATCAGTATCGTACGGTATTTGCAGGTATTGCCCCAGCCTCAAACCCACGTTTGGCAACGGTTATCTTAGTTGAGGACCCGCGTAAGACTTATTATGCAGGTATTGTGGCGGCACCGGTATTCAAGAGTGTGATGCAAGAAGCTTTGCGCCTATACAACGTGCCGCTAGATAAACCGTTAAAAGCTGAGTAGTAGCCCAACGACACCCAGCTGAATACAAAGTTGAATATAATCGAAGAAGGCCAACACGATGACAGCGAATCAATCAACAGCCACAGACAGTGAGGCTACCGTATTAACCTTGCGCCAAGTTGCTGCAGTGGCATTAAAAGTTTTGCCGCAGCAGGCGCAGACCTTACAGCAGCTACTGTCTCAGCCACAAGGGCTTGATTTAGAGTTCTCAAGGTTTGAATTAGATAGTCGTCAACTGGCAAGTGCAACGGATGAAGAGTCAAGCGCACCTGCCGCTTTTGTGTTGTTAAAAAGCCATACCCAGCCTATCGAAAAGAGCCAGCAGTATGCCAAAGCAGCTTCTAAGCAGGCGGCTTTTATTTTGACTGAGATTGCACCTGACGCATTGGGATATGACGCACAAAATGCAGACTATGCTTGTCCTGTGCTTTATGTTGCCAATTTGCGTGACATTTTGGGTAGCCTGATTCAGCTTAGCCTATTGCCTGCCGGCTCCTTAGCTACGATAAATTCTGTTGACGATACGTTGTCTTTATTACCCCAAGTAATTGCGGTGACTGGCACCAATGGCAAGACTACCATTAGCCAGTTGATTGCACAGCTGTGCCAATTCTCTAACGTGACTCAGTTACAAAATAGCGCGGTGATGGGTACCGCCGGTAATGGCCGCCTAGACAGCTTGGTGCAAGCCAGTCACACCACAGGCGATGCGTTAGCGGTGCAAAGCTTCTTGCGTCAAATGCACGATGAAAAAGTAGATGTATTGGCCCTAGAAGCCAGCTCACATGGTCTAGACCAGCAGCGCTTGCAAGGAGTGCCCGTTACTGTTGCGGTTTATACCAATCTAAGCCGTGATCATCTGGATTATCACCCAGATATGCAAGACTATGCTAGAGCCAAAGCCCGCCTGTTTGATAAAGCCTATTTCCCGCAACTAACTCACGCAGTCATTAATGCCGATGATGAATTTGCGCCATTGATGATTGAAACCGCCAAAAACTCTGGCGTTAAGGTGTGGCTATATAGCTTACAAGCTGAGTTTTTAGAAAATAACAATATTGCCTGTGATGCCAGTTTCGTCGCTAAAAGCATTGAGCCTAGCTTAGATGGGGTAGAGATAGAAGTTGAAACCAGCTTTGGTCCATTAACCTTGCATAGTCCATTATTGGGCCGCTTTAATGTGGCTAATCTGTTGGCAGCTGTGGCTGGAGCTATGGCGCTGGGTGTTGAGCTTGAAGCAGTGCCAGCTTTGGTGCGTCAATTACACGGTGCCAGTGGTCGTATGCAGCGCGTGGCTTTAGATGAGCAAGGCTCACAGCCTGAGCAAGGGGTGTTTATTGTTGATTACGCGCATACCCCTGATGCGCTGACTCAAGTTCTAACCAGTCTAAAATCGCATTGTAGCGGTAATCTATGGGCCATCTTTGGCTGTGGTGGAGATCGAGACAAGGGCAAGCGTCCGCTTATGGCACAGGCCGGCTTGGCTATGGCAGATAAAGTAGTGCTCACTTCTGATAACCCACGCAGTGAAGACCCAGAGATGATTTTGCAGGATATGCAGCAAGGTATGAGCGAGCAGCAACATGCCAAGACCACAGTCATCGCCGATCGCAAGCAAGCCATTGAGTATGCTGTTGAGCATGCTGCCGCAGAGGATATCGTAGTCATTGCTGGTAAAGGTCATGAGACTTATCAAGAGATTAAAGGCGTGCGCCATGACTTTGATGATCGCTTGGTATTACAACAAGCCTTGATAAAGGCTAGTAAGAGCAAGGCATAACTAAGCCTTAGCTAACAAATCCTCCTTGTTTTTTTGTAATTTTTATCCCCCTACATTCAGATGAGAGCCAACAAATGAGCCAATCAACAGTAGAGACAGCCCAAAGCAGCGGATTATTTATTTGGACAGCTGAGCATCTCAAAGCAGCAACCACACAGCTTAAAGGTCAGTGGATTGGTTTAGAGACTACGGATAAGCATTTTACCGCCACCCGTATTATTACTGATACCCGCAAAATTGAAGCGGGCGACATCTACTTGGCCATTGTCGGTGAAAGATTTGATGGGCACAGTTTCGTTGAGGCTGCAGTAGAGAAGGGCGCTGTTGCTGTTATTGTCAGTCAGCCAGTTGCAGATTTAGGTGTGCCCCAACTACAAGTAGAAGATACACGTTTGGCTTTTGGTCAAATTGCCGCCTATCGTCGTCAACAGCATCCTAATCTAAAAGTAATAGCCCTGACCGGATCAAGTGGCAAAACCACAGTAAAAGAAATGCTGCGTCATATCTTTACCCAAGTAGAAGGGGCTCACTCAGCTGAACAAAACACCACTCTAGTTACCCGTGGTAACCTAAATAACGACTTTGGGGTGCCGATGATGCTACTTGAGCTTGAACAGCAGCACCGTTATGCGGTGCTTGAGCTGGGCGCCAACCATATAGGTGAGATTGCTTATACTGCCGCAATGGTCAAGCCAGATGTGGCTTGTATTCTAAACATTGGCACTGCGCATTTGGGTGAGTTCGGTGGCCGTGACAATATTGCCAAGACCAAAGCTGAGATTTATCAGCCACTAACCGCAGCAAGTACCGCAGTGGTTCCTTTCGATGATGACTATACCCAGCAGTTAACAGACGCTGCCAAAAAGTACACGCCGAATGTCAGTCACTTTGGTTGGCAGCAGCTTGAGGATAAGGCAAGCTTACCTGACATTTATGCTACTGATGTTGAGACTACGGCGCTGCAAAGCCGCTTCAAGCTACACTTTGCCAAATTTGATAGAGAGACAGTGGAGGTGGAAGTTACGTTGCCAATGTCTGGTGCGCATAATGTGAGCAATGCTTTAGCGGCTGCTGCCTGTGCTTATGCTGCAGGTATCGCCCCTGAAGTTATTGCCGCAGGATTGAATCAAGCCACTTCAAGTAAAGGCCGCTTGGGAAGACAAACCCTCGGTATGCACCAAATTATCGATGACACTTACAATGCCAACCCCAACTCTATGCGTGCTGCCACTGATGTACTAGCGGCTCAATCTGGCTATAAAATCTTAGTGCTGGGTGACATTGGCGAGTTGGGTGAAGCTTCGCGTGATGAGCATAATAAGCTGGGTCAAGACATTGCCAACAAGTCAGTGGATATGCTGCTGTGTGCTGGCGAGTTTGCCAAAGACACGGTAGCGGGGGCGAAGAGTCAAGGGATGCAACAGGCGTATCAATTTGAGACTAAGGCAGATCTGCTACCGAAGCTACAAGCTGTTTTGGCCGAGCAAAATGAACAGCAGCAGCCTTGTACTCTATTATTTAAAGGATCGCGTAGTACCACGATGGAGACTTTAATTGACGACTTGCTAGAAGCTGAAGGCTAAGCCTAATCTAGGCATTTTTGGAGCGTTAATTTATAGGGCTGTTTTTAGAGCTTTAATTTTTATGGTAAGCAATACAGCTTTTTAGGGCGGGTAGTACGGAT
>JAHHUJ010000074.1 GCA_020024075.1 Psychrobacter sp. | reverse complement strand
CTTATTGCTTCTATATTACAACTGCAATCATAGCAGGTTGTATGGACTGAATACAAAGTATAGCTGTATTTAGTTTATTGATTATTTAATACATTAACACAGCCTTACCCACTTGCAATGTGCTTTTTGCTATCATGTGCTCACTTGAGATTTATAACCCTTGCCATGATTTTGGCTATTAACTAATAAACATTATATAACAGATAAAGATTTTGACTATGAAAACCAAAACTGAAGAGTTTTTGATTGAAGGACCTGCAGGTAAACTTGAAGTAGAGGCACTATGGCAGAATGAGGACCCTAGAGACCCTAATACCAAAAAAGTGGCTTTATTATGTCATCCAAACCCCTTGTTTGATGGTACTATGAAGAATAAAGTAGTGACCACTATGTTTAACTTTGCTCGTGATCAGGGCATGCATGTGGTGCGTTTTAACTTTCGAGGAGCGGGTAAATCTACCGGTGAGCATGACTATGCGGTGGGTGAAATTGAAGATGCTATGGCGGTACTGCAGTGGATTAGCGACCAAACTTCAGCAAATCAGCTTTGGTTAGGAGGATTCTCCTTTGGAGGTTATATTACTGCAAGAGTTGCTGAGCAGTTATTAGTATCGCCTCATATTTGGGGATTAACCGAGATGGCGCTAATAAAAGTGGTATTAATGGCCCCTTCTGTTGAAAACAATGATGCCTCTGATGTTATCTTACCAACGAAAAAAACCATACAAATCTATGGCGATGCTGATACAGTAATTAAGCCTGAGTTGATGAAAAAATTTGCTGAAGACAAACAAATCACTAGCTATGTGCTTAAAGATGCTGGTCACTTCTTCCATGGTCGTCTAACTGAAGTCAAGTCTTTATTAGAGCAACACGCAGTGTAAGTCATAAATTTGCCAGCGAGATGAATAATACTGGTCTGGCTAAAATGAGTCTTTTAATTCCCTATGAGAGAAGAGTGATAGTTAAAATATGAATATGACCCCATTACAAAGGTACCAAGCTGCGATAGCTACTGATGAGTTTAATCATGATCCCATTCAAGAAGCGGCAATGAGCTATCTTGATGGTGTTTATCATCAATTAATTGAGAACTCTAAAGAGAAAAAAGGTCTGTTTGGCCTGTTTAAATCGCAACCTGTTCCGCCAAAAGGACTGTATATGTGGGGCGGCGTAGGTCGAGGCAAGACTTGGATGATGGATATGTTCTTTGAGTCTGTGCCGCTGCAGCGCAAAATGCGGATGCACTTCCATCATTTTATGCAGCGCGTTCACAAAGAGCTCAATAAACTACAAGGTAGCAGCGATCCCTTAGAAAAAGTAGCTGATATTATTCATGAAGAAGCTGTACTAATTTGCTTCGATGAATTCTTTGTGTCCAATGTCTCCGATGCCATGATCTTAGGTGATTTATTTACTATGTTATTTAAGCGGGGCATCACCTTAGTTGCCACCTCTAATATTGAGCCATCGGGCTTATATAAAGATGGGCTACATAGAGATCGCTTCATGCCAGCGGTAGCAGAGCTGGAGAAGCACACTACTGTAATGAATATCGACTCAGGTATTGATTACCGTTTACGCTTATTACAGCAAGCGGAGCTATATAAATACCCCCTAACCAAAGAGAATAGCCACTGGTTGGCCAACCGCTTTGTATCAATAGCCAATAATCAAAAAATATCAAAAGAGCCAATTATCATTAATGGCCGTGAGATTAAGATTAATGCCCGTACCAATACAGTATTGTATTGTGATTTTAGACAGCTGTGTATGGAGCCGAGATCTGCCAATGATTTTATTGAGATCTCAAATAACTTTAGTACCGTATTAGTAGATAACGTTCCTGAGTTAACTGATGTGCTGCGAGATCCAACCCGCCGTTTCATTTACTTGGTTGATGAGTTTTATGATCGCCGTGTGAAACTGCTAATTAGGGCAGAGCAGTCTATCTTGGAATTGTATCAAGGTGAGAAGCTAGCCTTTGAAATTGAGCGCACCCGCTCGCGGCTACTTGAAATGCAGTCTGAGGATTACCTAAAGCTTGAGCATCGTTTGGATGTAGATAGCTCACAAGCCACATTGGATAATGAGCAGTTGGTAGGCTAATTAGCATTATCTAGCCTTATAAACTACAAGGTCTTATACATAGAGCGAAAGGCTTATCAATAGGACTTAAAAATAGAGGGTTATCAATAGGGCTTATAAGTAGAGAGTTATTTACTCTCTATTTATAAGCCTTTTTTTTGTGGCTTATAAAATTCGCGGTTTCAAAAGCAGATGATAGCTGAGCTAGACATTAATTAATGAACAATGGTATTAAAAGCCACACTTACTGATTTGCGTGGTGGGATATATTTGATGTCCCAGCGTAGAGTTTTGTATTCAGAATAAGGCACTTCTACTAACTTTCCTTCAACGACACGCATTAAGGGCAGGTCCCGATAGTTGTAATAATCGAGCGAAGCTTGAGCACTAGGAGGATAGGCTTCTCCGGTAAATTCAGTATTGGCTGGAATAGGAAGGGTTATCGTGGTGTTTTGAATGGCAGTATTTAAGGTGTTGCTATAGGTGGCTTTGTACTGGATTAGAGTGCCAACTTTAGCTGTATTTACTGGGATATATATCCGTTCGCCCTGATTATTGGTCACAACTTTGCTAGCACTGAGGCTCATTTTTAGGGCGTCATGGGCCTGCGCACTGGTTGCTGTCATCGCCAGTAAAATGCTAGATAAGACAGCAGCAAGATAGACATTGCTGTACTTCAATAAGGACTTGGATAATATAGGTTGCCAAAAACGAAGCGGCTTACTATAAAACGTAGGTCCTAAAATAACTGCGCTCAAGATGAACTCCTTTATGCTACTTGCTAGCTTAGAAAGCTGGCGAGTATCGTATGCTTTAGTTGTTATAGTTACTATCAACACAAACCATTTATAACTATAAATAACTTTAATTTAAGTCTCTAGGCGATAATTTCAGAGTTACTTTCTGAACATCGTTAGGGAAGTCATATTAAAAAATAAAAGTGCTAAAGCTGGGTGAAGCTTCCACCCAATTGCTTATTTAATTAATAAGCCAAAATAGAAAAGAGTTAATGCTCTATCTATAATTTTATTACAATCGCTCTATTAAAGCGAGGTGTATTCACTGCGATATCACACTTATTAAACATAGTTACAAACTTAGATATGGTCTTAAACTTAAACACAGTCTTAACTTAAACAGAGAGTCTTAAACTATTTTGAGCCAACTAAGCTAAAGGTAATAGTTATCCCTTAAACATATAATGATTATTTATTAAATAAATATGGTTACAAAAACCATTTAGTTTAAGGGATAGGTAAGCGCACTAAATATGTTTATACTAATGAGTGATACAAGTGTTTACTCGAACTTATAAAAAAATTAGGGATTATTTATGAAATACTATAATGATGCTGATCATACTGAAACTCAAGAGTGGCTCGATGCCTTTGAGTCGGTGATTAAGCATAGTGATAAAGACCGAGCTAGATTTTTGCTTAAGGCTTTATATAACATGGCGGTACAAGAAGGCTTGCCGTTTAACCGTCTAGACACTGCCTACTTAAATTCGATTCCAGTAGAGGATGAGCCTATCTATCCTGGCGACTTGGGTATTGAGCGAAAAATTCGTGCTTTGGTACGCTATAACGCTCTAGCTATGGTGATGCGTGCAAACCAAAATGACGATGATCTAGGTGGCCACTTAGCGACGTTTGCTTCAAGTGCTACCTTATACGAAACTGGCTTTAACCATTTCTTCCGAGCAGCCAGTGATCACTTCGGTGGTGACATGATTTATTATCAGGGTCACTCAGCACCAGGTATCTATGCCCGATCATTCTTAGAGGGACGCTTAACCAAAGAGCAGCTAGAAAACTTTCGTCGTGAAGTAGGCGGTAAAGGGCTATCAAGTTATCCGCATCCTTACTTAATGCCAGATTATTGGCAGTTCCCAACCGTATCTATGGGTTTGGGACCGATTATGTCAATTTATCATGCTCATGTGCACAACTATTTAATCAACCGTGGGTTACTAGAAGATGAAGGTCGCAAGATTTGGGCTTTCTTAGGCGATGGTGAAACAGATGAGCCAGAAAGCTTAGGCGCTATTTCACTGGCGGGGCGTGAAAAGTTAGACAACCTAATTTGGGTAGTTAACTGTAACTTACAGCGCCTAGATGGCCCAGTACGAGGCAATGGTAAGATTATCCAAGAGCTGGAGTCTGTATTCCGTGGTGCTGGCTGGCGAGTGATTAAAGTCATCTGGGGAGGTAAGTGGGATACCTTATTAGATAAAGATCATTCTGGCGCCCTAAAAAAACGCATGGAAGAGACAGTAGATGGTGAGTACCAACTTTATGAAGCCCGCGATGGTGCTTTCGCTCGTAAAGAGTTCTTTGGTAAATATCCTGAGCTTGCGGAGATGGCAGAGCAGCTGAGCGACGAAGATATTCGTCACTTAAACCGCGGTGGTCATGATCCTATCAAGGTTTATGCTGCCTTTAGTGAGGCTATGAAGACCAAAGGTCAGCCTACGGTAGTATTGGTAAAAACGGTAAAAGGTTATGGTCTTTCTACCCAGGCCCAAGCAGTCAACAGAGCTCACCAAATTAAGAAGCTAAGTAAAGAGGGTTTGGTCTATTTCCGTGATCGCTTTGACTTGCCGTTTACCGATGAAGAGCTAGATGAGCTTCCCTTCTATCGTCCTGATGAAAACTCTCCAGAAATGAAGTACTTGCGAGGACGTCGTGAGTCATTAGGCGGTCATTTGCCTAACCGTCGTAGTGGTCATATTCCACTAAATATCCCTGATTTATCTATCTTCGATCGGGTATTAAAAGGCAGTAATGGTAAAGAGCAGTCGACGACTATGGTCTTCGTGCGCTTATTATCAGCCATGTTAAAAAACAAAGATATCCAAGACCGTGTGGTACCTATTGTACCCGATGAAGCTCGTACTTTCGGTCTAGAAGGTATGTTCCGTCAGTTAGGTATTTATTCTTCAGCAGGACAAAAATACATCCCTGAAGATAATGAAGCCTTAATGGGTTATAAAGAAGCCAAAGATGGACATATGTTGGAAGAGGGTATTAATGAAGCAGGTGCTATGAGTGCTTGGATTGCTCTAGCGACCAGTTACTCAGTTAACGCATTACCTATGATTCCACTGTATATCTATTACTCAATGTTCGGCTTCCAACGTATTGGCGACTTAGCTTGGGCTGCAGGGGATTGTCAGGCACAAGGATTCTTATTAGGGGGTACTGCGGGACGTACTACGCTTAATGGCGAAGGCTTGCAGCATCAAGATGGTCACTCACACATCTTATTTGGCACCATACCAAACTGTGTCAGTTATGATCCCTGCTACGGCTATGAGCTAGCGGTTATCATGCATGATGGCCTACGTCGTATGTATGGCGAAGGTGAGCGTGTTTATTACTACATTACCTTAATGAATGAGAACTATGAGCAGCCTGCAATGCCAGAGGGCGTGGAAGAGGGCATTAAACGCGGTATGTACTTGTTAGAGGACAATAGTCATCTACATGCCACCGCTCATGTTCAGCTATTGGGCTCAGGTACTATCTTACGTGAAGTACAAAAAGCTGCGAAGATCCTATTTGAAGAGTTCAATGTAAGCGCAAACGTGTGGAGTGTGACCAGCTTTAATGAGCTTACTCGTGAAGGCATGGCTTGTGATGACTACAATCGCTTGCACCCAATGGAGGAAGAGAAAGTGCCTTGGGTTACTGAGCAGCTTGCCAAACACGATGGTGTGGTGATAGCTGCGACGGATTACATGCGCAATTATTCGGAGCAAATCCGTGCTTGGTTGCCTGATAACCGTCCATATTCAACCTTAGGTACAGATGGTTTTGGCCGCTCTGATAGCCGTTCCCAGCTGCGTAACTTCTTCCATGTCAATGCTGAACATATCGTTGTGGCTACATTAAAACGCTTGGCGGATGAAGGTGAAGTGGAGATGCGTTTAGTAAAAGATGCCATCACCAGCTTGGGTATTGATGTGGATCAACCCCCTGCGTGGCAGCCACAACCTCAATACGATCATTTCCCAGATGCTCCAGCACCGGATAATGTCAATCCAAATCCAGTACCAGAGTTAGTAGATGAAGAGGATGAAGAAATTAGTAGCGAAGGACGGGCAGAGGATCAAGCCGATGCCAAGCTATTAAGTGATGAAGATGTTGAGAAATAGTTTTTTATTCCTCCTTTAACCTTCACTTTAATACGAACGTTGCTAATTACAAGAATTCTGGAGAACAGATATGGAAATTAAAGCCCCTGATTTGGGAGTAGAAAGCGCCGAAGTTAGTGAGATTATGGTCTCTGTCGGTGACAAAATTACTGAGAATGATAATATTGTTTTATTAGAGTCGGATAAAGCTGCTGTGGAAGTCCCAAGCTCTGGTAGCGGTACGGTCAGTAACATTATGGTGTCGGTCGGCGACACGGTAACTGAGGGTACGGTGCTTATTGAGCTTGAAGCAGACTCTGCTTCAGACGATGCACAGCCACAAGCAGAGTTATCGGCCAATGAGAGTGCTGAAAATAATGAGGCACAGCCTGCTGATGATGCTAGCCAACAAGAAGCGGAGCAACAACCAGTCTCTGAAAAGGAACAGGTTCGTGAGGAGTCTACAGCTGAATCCAAAACCTATCCTTTACCGGATTTAGGGGTAGATGAAGCTGAAATTGCTGAAATCATGGTCAGTGTTGGCGATACAGTTGAAGCGGATCAGTCTTTGTTACTGGTCGAATCTGATAAAGCCTCCGTTGAAGTACCTTCACCAGTAGCTGGTATAGTCGAAGAGATTCTAGTTGCAGCAGGGGATAGTGTGGCAAATGGTCAAGACTTCATTGTCATAAAATCCTCTGGTGCTAAAACTGGTACTAAAAACAGCCCAGTTGCTCCCAACAAGGATACAAAGCAATCAGCCAAAGCGCAGCAGTCAACTGCTAAGCAGCCTGACACCAAGCAGGCTAGCAGCAATGACAAGTCCACTACCTCACAGCCTAAACCAGCTCAAGCTAATAAGCTTAGTGAGCAGCAAGTCAATGCCAAGTTGGCCGATGTCTATGCAGGTCCAGCAGTGCGTAAATTGGCACGGCAATTAGGAGTGGATATCACTCGAGTAGAAGGCACTGCACTTAATAATCGTATCTTAAAAGAAGATATCTTCGATTATGTCAAAGAGCATATGCAGTCTAATGGCGCTAATACCTCAGATGTGAAGGCAAATACTATTGCCTCAGGCCTGCCTAATCTACCAGATATGAGTAAGACTGATATTTGGGGTGAGATTGAGACACAAGATTTAAGCCGTCTACAAAAAGTGTCTATCCCGCAGCTAAATTACAATACTTACTTGCCACAAGTGACTCAGTTTGATTTATCAGACATCACCGAAACAGAAAAGTTACGCGGCGAGCTAAAAGGGGAATTTAAAGCACAAGGTATTGGTCTTACCATTTTAGCTTTCATTGTGAAAGCAACAGCGTATGCCTTAATGCAGCACCCTAAATTCAATAGTCATTTGAGCGATGACAATACGCAGATTCATATTCGTAAAACTGTGAATATGGGTATTGCTGTTGCCACAGACGATGGGCTGATTGTGCCGGTAATTAAGGATGCACAAACCAAGGGTATTAAGCAGATTGCCATTGAAATTGGGGAATTGGCGGCTAAGGCGCGTGACAAAAAGCTGGGAACCAAAGACCTACAAGGTGCTAGCTTTACGATTTCAAGCCAAGGTAATTTAGGAGGTACTTACTTTACCCCGTTGGTAAATTGGCCACAAGTTGGTATTTTAGGGGTATCTGAGGCCACTATGCAACCACGCTGGAATGCAGACAAACAAACGTTTGAGCCCCGTCTGATGTTGCCACTGTCTTTATCTTATGATCATAGAGTGATCAATGGCGCAGATGCGGCTGTCTTTACCCGCTATGTTGCTAAGCTGCTTGCAGATCCAAGACGTATCTTGCTGTAACGCCGACAATCTCTACCTCTATTCTCTACCTATATTAAGGCCTTTGATTGGGTGTCAATCAAAGGCCTTTTTGATTTTCAAATAAAGTAATTATATTGCTATTACGTCACTGTCCTCTATAATATTCGCATCCAGCAGGATAGCTGACGCTTTAAGCCACAAAAACTTAATCCAGTAAAGTTCCCTGTTTTAACCTTCCTTGAAACAACCAACCTAAGCCGCATATGATGAAAAGTCAATTATATCAGCAACTCCGAAATCGAGTTTACGACATTATTGAGAACGAATCTTACCAAACTCGCTTTAGTAAAATGTTTGACAAGTTTTTAATAATATTGATTTTATTAAACGTGTCAGCTGTTATTGCTGAGTCAGTAGATGCATGGTACTTTCCCAATCAGCAGTATTTCAAAGCTTTTGAATACTTCTCTATTATTGTTTTTAGTATTGAATATCTGCTAAGGGTATGGGTAATCGTTGAAAAAGACAAAGATAAACACCCAGAGATTCCTCACTGGAAAAGACGGTTAATGTGGATAAAAAGTCCAGGGGCTATTATTGATTTTATCTCTATTGCACCCGCTTTTATAAACTACTTTGTTACGGTCGATTTGCGTTTCCTCCGCGTTTTAAGGTTATTTAGACTTTTAAAATTAACCCGTTATTTTGCCGCAATGCGCATTTTATTGGTGGTACTAAATAAAGAAAAAGATTCGTTTAAAGCGGTTATCTTTATCTTAATTATCATGATTGTGACTGCCGCTAGTGGCATTTATGTGGTCGAAAACCAAGCCCAGCCTGAAGTTTTTGAGTCAATTCCTAAATCTATGTGGTGGGCGGTAGTGACCTTGACTACAGTGGGCTATGGGGATGTCATTCCGATAACTACTACCGGCAAGTTTTTAGGGGCAGTAATCACCATACTTGGGGTAGGTTTGGCGGCATTGCCGGCAGGTATTCTGGCTTCAGGTTTGGCTTCAGAGCTTGAGCAGCGCCGTGAAATATTAGAACAAAGATTCCGTGAGCTGCTGCTTGATGATGAAGATATGAATCTTATAAAAGATAGGTATAAAATTGATAAGATAAGACGTGAGTTAGGTCTTAATAGAGACCAAGCTGAAGAGGTCATCGTACAGTTACTGCGCGAAAAAGAGTATGAGCATAAGCTGGCCGAAATTGACAAAAAAAACTATTGCCCGCATTGTGGCGAGCATCTCTAGTCTATGCCATAGAGTCGTTCAAAAAGAGCTGAAATTTCAGCTCGT
>JAHHUJ010000073.1 GCA_020024075.1 Psychrobacter sp. | reverse complement strand
CGATGACAGCGATAATTATAATTACGACGATTATGAAGAATATGAAGAATATGAAGAATATGAAGAATATGACTACGATGAACCGTATGGCGATTATGAAGAAGATGCTGATTATCAGCAGCTAATAGATACCTTATACGAATGGTATAACCGCACGCCAGCGCAGATTGAAGCTAGTAATTATTATTTTAATCAAAACATGAGATTAAATAAAATTAGTGAGTTTGACCCTGAGAATAAAAAACTTAGTATGGTTTATAGCTATGACTTTGCCTCTCCCTCAACTTACTATTCGATACAGCTGCCTTTAGCACTGGATTTCAATCGCTCCGAGCTAACGTTAGACCCCAGTGCATTATTGCCATTGGTAGCGATAATATCTCCTGAGCACGCCCCTTTACCTGAAGAGCTTGAAGCTACCACCGTGGCTTTCAAATTGCCGCAGCACATCATCGATCAAGTCCCTCCCACAGTGATATATGATGCTTTTATTTCAGCCATTGGTTATAGTCTGAGTGAGCTTGAAGCGGCAAACTTTACCGCATTAGATATATCTAATGATGCCTATGCCAAAAAAGTTGGGGCCCATTCAGCTGTAAAGCTGAATTTAGATAGCAAACAAACCGGCAAGCTACTAGGCATTATTCTGAAACATATGTCTGAAACATTACAAGATCATGTGGATTTGCGACCTGACTTATACCCAAATTCAAACCCTATTAAAGTGGCTTTGGAGAATTGGCAACAAACCAGCAAACAATTCCAAAGTGGTGATGTGGGATCGTTGTTTCAGCTAATAGAAGCCGTAGCACCTTTGTCTTTTAACCAAAGTAATTATTACTATTTTGATAATCGTGGAAAGTTAATAGCTTCTCAATCAAGCTCATTGACTGGAGGTGACTTCATGGGAGCAACGACCACACTATTAAGTCAGACCATTTATGGTGAGCGTGGCTTCAAAGATCATGCTTTAAATGAGCTATACCAACAGTCATTTGGACAACCCTTTGCACATAAGTCGCCTGCCAGCGTAGATGGCAATGCTTGGATTAAACAAATCCAAGACCGAAAAGATAAATTGAATCAAGCCTATGCCGCGCGTAGTGAATACGACAGTGAAGATGCGCTGCATGGTAATGACTCAGCAGATAGTATTGAAGATGAGGCGTATCAACCTTCTATTAGAATCATTGATTATGGCAATGTGAATGACTATGAGAAGGACTATTAGAAGAAAGATGGATATGAGCAAAAAAACGCAGAATAACTTAACTCATAATTGACAATTGATACCTTTAAGGACCTCCATGAAAACCCTAACTAAATCTAACTTATATAACAAGCACCTCAAGTTAGCTGCGTTATCTTTAGCCATACCCTTAGCCCTTAGCGCCTGTCAAGTAGCGCCTAGCAGCGATCAAAATGTTTTTATCTCCAAAATTAGTCAATTGCCTAGCGAGCAACAGTCTCAAATGGCAAAAGATACCTTATTGCAGGCATTGCAAAAGCAACGTCGTAGTGATTATGCTTACCAAGTGAATGTGCTAGGCTCTAATGATCAAAGAAGAGAGCGTCTTGCCAATGCCACGCCGCAGCAGTTAGCTATGAGTGATGAGCCAGTCAATCACTGTGAGCATATTCATGATGAAGCTTATGTAGAGCTATTGCAGCGAGTAGAGCAAGCTGGCCTTGATATATACGATGCCAAATATTCAACAGAAAGAGAAACTATCAAACACGCCTATCAACAGTGTGTTGCTGCTTTAGAACAGCCTTATTCGCAAGTGTCTTATGAGCAGTGGCTAGAAACAGCAGTACAACAAGCGAAAGCTGATTTGGCCAATGCCGAATCAGGCGTTGAGGCAGGTAGAGCCGAAGCAGATAGAGTAGAAGCAAGTTTGGCTAAGGCAGAAGCTGAAGCGGAAGCGGATCAAGCCGTCACTGAAGCTGATGACTTATATAATCTAGATGACTCTATGGATGAGTCACCCTCATTTGACAGTCTCTTTGCAGATATTACCGCTGATGTTTTGCCAGGTTATGATGACTCTCATACCAAGCTTGATGCGCGCAAGGCCAAGCTATTAGATGCCTATTTGTTAAATCCAATGAGTATTACCGGCTCTGGAGTATATCGAGCTTCAGTTGGCAAAGTAAGCATTATGCCGACTCTCGCTTATCAAAGTCGCAACTTGCAAATACTAAACAGCCACTTTATCTATATTGATGCCAGACAGGGCGCTGTATATCTATGGGCCGATACCTTTGCCTATATTCTGTCCTCTACTATAGATCCAAATTTAGGTTTGGGTATGAGAGACAAATGGATCAAGATTGACCTAAATGATGGTAGTCTACCAAAAAGCTTCCTGCCAGACTTGCTTAAGGCGCATCTATTGGCTAAAGACAAAATGGATGCCAATGCTACAGCAGAGCAGTACCGTTTTATATCCTCCGCACAGTTACAAAATCAATCTCCTAAGCCAGATGAAAAGCATCAACCTTACTTAAATGAGGCTTCGCTATTGATTGAACAAAAGCTGACTGAACAGCAATTTAATGAGGGTATGCAGCTGTATTTGACCACTATATATAATCAGATGACAAACAAATACCCTCAGCTACTTGAGTCACAAGACAGCAGTGAAGAGAGCAGTGACCACCAATCTTTTAGTAGTGAGCATATCTTTAGCAAGATTTTTAATGTTATCGACAAAGTATCACAAGAGAAGTTTGTGACTAAGTCAGACACCCCAAGCTCTGATAAAACCTTAGAGAATGCTAGCGATGATAAGGCCGATGACAAAAAGCCAGCTATTGAATATGCAATCAAGGACGAGTCATTAACAGAGAATAAATGGTTATGGCGCAACGTGTATGGCCTAGATAAGCAGCAACGCATTGTTTGGCAATTGGTACAGCGCCAAATGGATAGCAACGCTATTATGCCTTATGGGTCAAATGATTTGCTATCTGGGCTGCGTCTAGAAGCGTTAATTCAATATGCAAATGTATCTGGTTCTACCCCAATGTTTGCAGCACTTCCAGCCGGTGCTTCTTTGCCTTCTAATTCAAATAGCGTGGACTTAAAGAGCTATGTTGAACAGTTAAAGTCAAGTTATGATAAAGGCGAGGGCAGCGAAGAAGGTAAGATCTTGTTTGAAAGCCTACAATAAATCAGATACTTCACTAAAAGCTGCGAGGAGCCAGTTAAATAGCTATTTAACTGGCTTCTTTATTAGCTATAATAAGGTTCTTTAATTTACACTAAAGCAAGAGTTCAGTAATAAAGCCCACCTAAATAAGTGGGTTTAAAATAGTACCACTACTGATTCTTTAATCTATTATCCCTTTGATGAAATTAGGCTCTTATAGTTATGAACAAAGCTGTTTCATTAAGCTTAACAGCTGGCCATAAACAATATAGGCTTTTCAAGGAGTGAAGTATGAACAGTGCAATTGTATTGCTGTTGGGCATCTTAGCCATGCTCGCCGGTTATTTCTTTTATTCTAAATTTTTTGCCAAATATATTTTAGGATTGGATAACGCCATTCCCACCCCAGCGCATACCATGAAAGATGGTATTGATTATGTCCCTACTAACAAATATGTACTTTGGGGGCATCACTTTACCTCAGTAGCAGGGGCGGCGCCAATTATTGGCCCTGCTATAGCGGTTATTTGGGGCTGGGTACCTGCGGTGCTTTGGGTAGTCCTCGGGACTATATTTATGGCAGGTATTCATGATATGTCTGCTATCTGGGCCAGTATGCGCAATAAGGGTCAATCCATTGGCTCTATTGCAGGCTCAGTAATGGGTGACCGAGTACGTACCTTGATGATGGTGGTTATCTTCTTACTACTATTAATGGTGAACGCGGTATTTGGGGTGGTCATTGCCAATATGATGATCAAAACGCCTACCGCTGTTATCCCTGTCTGGGGCGCTTTGGTTGTGGCCTTTATCATTGGTCAGTGTATTTATCGCTTTAAGATGAATCTGGCATGGGTTTCAATTTTTGGGGTTGCAGCTTTATATGGTTTGATTTATTTAGGTACTTTAGTGCCTGTGGTATTGCCCGAAACTATATTTGGGTTGCCAGACAATGCGGTATGGATTTTGTTGCTATTTATCTACGCTGCCATAGCCTCTTTACTGCCAGTTTGGATGCTATTACAGCCTAGAGATTACATTAATGGGCTTCAGTTATTTGTGGGATTAATCCTATTGTTTGGTGCCATATTATTGGCCACGCCAGATATCGTTGCTCCAGCAATTAACCACAACTTGCCAACCAGCACGCCCTCCATCATGCCTTTATTATTCGTAACAATTGCTTGTGGTGCCATCTCAGGATTCCACGGATTGGTGTCTACCGGAACCACCTCGAAGCAAATCGATAAAGAAGAAGATGTACGCTTTGTGGGTTACTTTGGTGCAGTGGGTGAAGGTCTATTAGCACTAGGTGCTGTGCTAGCTACCACCGCAGGCTTTGCTACTTTGGCAGACTGGGAAGGTGTGTACCAAAAGTTCGGTGACGGCTCAGTAGGTGCTTTCATTGACGGTGGTGCCACTATCTTGAACAATGGTATGGGTATTGAGGTTGTGTTATCACAAACGATTTTAACGGTAATGGCGGCGTTATTTGCTGGAACCACAATGGATACTGGGGTTCGCTTACAGCGCTATATTTTCCAAGAGTTTGGTGAAGTTTATAATTTACCTGCCTTAAAAAAAGGCGTGGTTGCGACCTTGCTAGCAGTGGGTACTTGTCTATTAATCGCCTTTGGTGCCGGTGGTATTGATGGTTCTGGCGGTATGATTATCTGGCCATTATTTGGTACAACGAACCAGTTGATGGCTGCCTTAACCTTGATGATTGTCACAGTGATTTTATTACGCAAAGGAAAAGCTGTTTGGTATACCTTAGCGCCACTGAGTTTCTTATTGATAATGGCAGTGTTTGCTTTAATCCTTCAGCTAAAGGGCTTTTACTTAGAGGGCATCTGGCTGTTAATCGTGATGGATATTATTATCTTAATAGCTACTATCATGGTTACCTTCGAGAGCTTCTCAGTGTTACGCCGTGAGTGGAAGCAGTACAAAGGTTAAAGGTCACTGGTCACTGGTCACTGGTCACTGGTCACTGGTCACTGGTCACTGGTCACTGAGCAATGATAATTAGATTATCTATTAAAAAAAACGCTGATTTAGGTCAGCGTTTTTTTGTAGGTATG
This sequence comes from Psychrobacter sp., assembly GCA_020024075.1. Lineage (GTDB taxonomy): Bacteria > Pseudomonadota > Gammaproteobacteria > Pseudomonadales > Moraxellaceae > Psychrobacter. Next base: position 4,085 of record JAHHUJ010000073.1, on the reverse strand, counting down.
CTTTGATGTAAAGAAGTTAGCTAAATTTCACACTAAGATCTTGTTCTACGATAACTCTAAAACCTTTTTTATACGGTTTAACATCTCAATCGTTTTAGGGTTTAATTTTTCTTTTTCATCACCGATGACATAAAGCACTTGTTGTAATGCCTCTGAACGTTCAGATTTATCCTTTAATAGGGTTTTTAGGGTATTGATCGATTGCTCTTCATCAAATCTAACCATTAAAGTCTGATTTTCTATTATTTGGGCCAGCTCTGGGCTAGATAGCTCTTTGAAAGGTTGTTGCTGAGTTAGTACTTCTGTTAGACGTACTAATTGATTGCGATCAATAGTATTATCAGCAACAATATTGCCTAAGATAAGCATACGAATAACCGCTTCAGAGTATCCTCCATCAGTTATTTTTGCCATAACCTCATCAACTTTAGGTAAGTCACGTAACGCATCCTTATTCAGAAGACGGCGTGAGGCTTCCTTATTGCCATAATCACGGAACCAAGGCATTGACCATACCCCAAAGAAAATATTCTCGGTAAGCTTGTCATTTAGATCTCCCCAGAAGTCTAAAGTCATGCTCAGAGAATTCATAAACATTTTCTCAATTTGTAAAAACACATTGTCTTGAGCAATAGGTTCAATACCTGGTAATTTAATTTGCCCATAATTCACTGTAGTCTTGGTTCTATTTTGCTCTTTAGCATCCTCTGATACTGATTTGGATTCAAAGTTAGCGGTAGCTTGTTTATTAGAATTAAAAGCTTTGTTTAAGGTGCTAGTAGCCATAGCTAGGGGATTTTTGCTACTCCATAAGCTTCTTTGTAGTCTTAATGGATGTAATGAGCGTAATACTTGAGCGGTAGTTTCATTACTCATGGCTTTAACTAATGGTCTTACATTTTGCTCATAAATACGAGTTTGTGTTTTTGAAGAGCGATGAACGGCTCTAAAAATCTTCTCATCAGTACGGCACTCACCGATAGCTTGGCTTAAGTCATCAAAAGTACGACGGTCAAAGTCAACAGAGAAGGTTTTTTCTTCACCGCTGCCTTGTTCAGCTTCAACTTTCATCTCGTATAAACCAGGCGGCAGCATTTCAATCATATCCATCACAGAGGCCATACCGGTATGTTCTTTGTTGGCGATTTTTGAGCTAACAAAGATGCCTAAGTGACCCACCTGATCATGAATCATATAGATGATACGCTGACCGCAGACTTCTAATTCTTTTTCATCAGTATAAGCATCTAGAATCCAAGCCAATGCTTGTGGAGGAGGGGTAATGTCATCACCACGAGAAGCAAAGACAATCATAGGGGCTTTTACATTACGCAGGTCAATATTAACCCCTTTTTCAAGCTGTCCTGTATTACGAGCTATACGGTTACCGATGAAGATATTTTCGACTATCCAGCGTATTTCAGCCTCATTCATTAAGAAGAAGCCACCCCACCAACGCTCAAAATCTAGAAAACGTTCTCGATTGGCCATAGGGTTTTTGTATAGGTCATAATATTTGCCGATATAATTGCGATAAGGGTTCATTTGCTCGAAGTTATTGACCAACCAAGCGCCATCAAATACACCATTATTGATATCAGCACTCATCATAGCCAGCCACGTACCCCCATTAACACCTGCCTTATAGCGCATAGGGTCAATACCAATTTGACCACTCCAAGCAGCCACAGGAGCACCATTCATTATGATAGGACCGGTAATATCTGGATGAGTCGCCGCTAAGATAAGTGCTGCCCATCCACCTTGACAGTTGCCTACTATTACTGGAGGTTGAGATTTAGGATGTCTTCTTTCTACTTCACGCACAAACTTTGCTTCAGCATAGGTCACATCAGCAATAGTCTGGGTAGGCTCTGGTAGTCTCTTGAAGGCCACAAAATAGACAGGTCGACCATTTTTTAGGGCAACACCCACTTGGCTTTCGGGCTTAAAGCCGCCGATGCCTGCACCGTGACCAGCTCTGGGGTCAATTATGATATAAGGTCTATTGTCTTCTTTGGTTTCCACTCCTTCAGGTGGTTTTATTCTAAGCAGTACATAGTTACAGGGACGCTCGAAAGTACTGGCATCCATTATGATATCGTAATCATAATCTAGTACAGGAGGGCAGCCTGCCAGCTCATGCTCTATAAATATGTCACCACGTTCTTTTAGAATCTCCGCAGTTTGAAATAGTCGTTTAGAGCTATCCGTGCTATAACTTAACCATTGCTGCCATAAATCAAAAGGATTTTTGGTGTTTTGTAAGCTAGATTTTATATTTTTTGCATCTTCAAAAAAGGTCTTAGCGTTATCTTTAAACTGCTGTAAATGTTGTTTTGTATGACTTGAAGCCACTGATAACTTTAAGTCTGTACCTTCTACCAAGTATCTTTTTTGACGGGTATATTCTTGCATCAAGTCTTGACTTTGATGGGCCTGATTATTTACAAAGTCTTGTAAGTTGGGTAGTGATCCATTTTTGGTTCTATGTGGGTTGTCTATGTCTAACCAAACATCTGCTTTATCTGGATTCTCTATATTTTGGGTAATAGTCTTTGTCATGATGTGTGCCTTTTTTAAGTCAATGATTGGTAGTACAAGTTATGCTCTAATGGATAAAAGAGGTAAATAAAAGTTAATAATGGTTAACTGTTTTGATTTTAGCTTAATGCTTCGATTGCCTTAATCCGCACATATTCACCGGGTGCATTACCTAACACTGGCCACTCATTACCATCACTATCTAATCCTGGTTGCCTATTTTGTACTTGCACCTTTCCTGCAGAATATTTACTGATCCATTCGCCCCAATGTAGCCACCAACTACGATCTTGTCGTTCAGCCAAGCTAAACCACTCATCGGGGTCGGACAGATTAGCGTCATAAGTATAAAATCCATATTTCCCAGTAGGTGGGTTGATAATCCCAGCAACATGACCGGATTCTGCCAATACAAAGGTTACATCACCACCAAAAAGCTGTGTCGCTTCATAGCTACCTTTCCATTTGACGATATGATCTTGTATGGCCGCTACCACATAAGTAGGGGTTGTCACTTTGGATAGATCTACATTGATGTTATCAAAGCGCAGTGCGCCTTTTTTGATGAGTTTATTACCCTGATATAGCTCACGTAGCATAAAGCGGTGTAATGCTGCTGTGACATTGGTACAATCTGAATTCCAATATAAAAGATCAAATGGGGTAGGTCGCTCCCCTTTAAGATAGTTTTGGATATAGTAATTCCAATATAGGCTGTTTTCGCGTAGTAAACTAAAAGCAACGCTCATTAAACGGCCATCAAATATCCCTTTTTTCTCACCTTCTTGTTCGATTGCTTTAACGATATTGTCATCGATAAATACCCCTAAGTCTCCAGGATCAGTGAAGTCAAATAAGGTGGTCCAAAAAGTTGCACTGGTTATACGCTGCGACTGATTGTTCTCAGCCAGCCATGCGAGAGTTAATGCTAATAAAACCCCGCCGATACAGTAACCAATGACATTGGCATCGGGCTCTCCAGTAATATCTTCAATGACGTTTAAGGCCGTTAACAGTCCCTCATGCATATAGGTTTCCATACCTACTTGTTTATAACTTTGATCGGGATTGACCCATGAGATAATAAAGACGCTATGACCTTCCTCTAATGCCCAACGGATATAAGAGTTTTTCTCTTTTAAATCCACGATATAAAATTTATTAATCCAAGGTGGCACAATTAGCAGCGGTCTTTTATTAACTGATTCAGTGGTGGGCGTGTATTGAATTAACTCAATCATTCGATTGCGGTAGACTACTTTGCCTGGAGTAGCAGCAATATTTTCACCCAGCATAAAAGCGCTGTCATCAGTCATTCTAATGCTAAGTAAGTGCGCGCTCTTCTCAAGATCTTCAGTCAGTTGCTTCATACCACGTATCAGGTTTTTGCCCTTACTTTGTTTGGTAATACGCAGTACTTCAGGATTGGTTAATAAAAAATTACTTGGAGAAATAGCGTTCAACCATTGCCTAGTAAAGAAGGAGAGTCTTTGACGGGTTTTGTCATCAATACCTTCTATCGCTTCAATGGTATTTAGAAT
>JAHHUJ010000072.1 GCA_020024075.1 Psychrobacter sp. | reverse complement strand
TTTCTCAAGATAATCGTTTTTTGATTGACTATTCTAAATTGACCATGCTATTTGCTCTAATAGTATGGTTTTTTTACAGATAAGCGTGAATAGATAGATATGGCACTGATTAACAAGTCAAATAATAGTTATACAACAATAAGGGAAACATATTTACACTTATTACCGTGACTTAATCGTTATACTTATTGACTATCTAAGTGGCTAAATCTTAAGCTTTTCACTTTATCCTAATGTCTTTATTATTTTATTTCTCTATTTGGTCTATATTCAATGTCCATCGACTTATCTAATACGCTGATTGTTGCTATCTCTGCCACTGCTCTTTTTGATTTAAATGAATCCGAAACCTATCGTGAACAGCTGATTGAACAAGATCCTTTAACAGCCACCCAAAGATTTCGGGAATATATGCAGCAGCATGAAAATGACCCCTTAGAAATAGGGGCGGGCTTTCCCTTGATTCAGGCCATATTAAATTTAAATAACTATGTTGAATATTATGCTGAAGATGATGCTAAAGACTATGTTGAGAGTGGATGTCAAAGCAATGCCCCTTTAGTGGAAGTGGTTATTATCTCGAAAAGCTGTCCTGAAACGGGAATTCGGGTATTAAATGCTATTCGAAAACGAGGTTTATGTATTACCCGTTCAGCGTTTATTTCTGGAGGTGAGGTGGCTGATTATATCGCCGACTTTAAGGTGGATCTGTTTTTGACTACCAATAGAGAGGATGCCCAAAGTGTGGCAGATGCCAAGATCTGTGCCTGTGCCATATTGGATGCGACTCCGGTTAATACCTTCAAGTTAGATACAGAGCAGTTACGCATTGCGTTTGATGGTGATGCGGTATTATTTGATGACTCTGGCGAACTGTTATATAAGCAAAAGGGACTCAAGGCGTTTCATGATAGGGAAACTAAAATGACCGACTTACCTATTGAAAAAGGGCCTTATGCAGACTTATTAATAAAGCTATCGCTGTTACAAGATAGGTTGCCTTATACAGAAGACTCTCAGCCCATTCAGATTGCGTTGGTCACTGCGCGCAATGCTCCGGCTGACTTACGGGCTATTAAGACCTTGCGTGAGTGGGGTGTTTCGGTAGATATGGCGTTTTTTTTGGGTGGTCTTGAAAAAACCTCGGTGTTAAAAACGTTTGCCCCGCATATCTTTTTTGATGATTCTGTTCAGCACATTGAGGCCGCCAGAAACTATGTACCTACTGCCTTAGTGCCTTATCACTCCACCTCCAAGCTTTATAAGCATACTTGGACTCCTAGAAATAAGCGATCCGATTAAAATGCTATCTGGCTCTGCAGCTATTTATTGTAGGGTTTGGCTATATAACCATAATTAGCCGCTAGCCACACTCAAATGGTAGGGTACTTACGGGCTTAATTATCAAAAATAGGGCGTTTAAAGCTTCTACTATATGGCGATATCTATGAATTGGCAAAAAATATTTAACCTTATTAAACATCGTCTTAGCCAAGTAATTGGCCTGTATGGCTTCGTCCTGATTCCCATATGGGTGATGTATATTTTAAACAGCACCCTATTATTTAATTTTTGGAATACCTTAGGAATTATTCCGCGTAGTCTAAGCCTAAATAGTTTGATTGGGGTTACTGCCTCTTGGACGATGCATGGTAATTTTGCTCATTTAATGGGAAATACGCTTGTTTTAGTACAAATATTATTTTTGTTTGGGCTGTTTGAGCGTAATGCTTATCGAACGATAGTAAGGCTAATTATTGGCTCTGGACTAATGACTTGGGGGCTAGGGTCACCGTTTTCTATTCATATTGGAGCTTCAGGGCTAATATTTGCAATGCTAGGTTATATGATAGGCGGTGCCGTTTTTGCGAGACGTTGGGGCTATTTATTGGCTTGTATATTAATGGGAGCCAGCTATTGGTTTATACTAAAAGAAGGTTTAATGCCTCAAACGGGCATCTCTTTTGCGGCTCACTTTGGCGGGCTTTGCATTGGTTTGTTAATTGGTGCTAACTCAAAGCATTATTATGGTAATAATTACTAAGCAGATATTAATGTAGCTTAGGTTCAGTATGTTGGGCATCAACCTTGAAAATTTGTTACACTAGCGGTTATATATGCCTTAGTTTACTTAGCCACAAATTTGGCGGGTAAATCATAGGCTTTTGTTAGTTTGTAGGGAGTAGATGCATGGCAGAACGTTCAGCCAAGCAGTTAGGGTTAAGTAAGGCGGATTTACCCAATTCGATTATTGAAGTGATTGCCACTTTGACTAAAGCTGGTTTTGAGGCTTATATTGTCGGTGGTGGGGTCCGTGACACACTTTTAGGTCTCAATCCAAAAGACTTTGATGCCGTAACTGATGCAAGACCGCATGAAGTGAAAGACTTGTTTGGCAAGCGTTGCCGTATTATTGGGCGTCGTTTTCAATTAGCACATGTGTATTCTGGTCGTGACATGATCGAAGTGGCCACTTTCCGTGCGCCGCCTACTGGCAATGAGCATACTACCAGTGATGGCATGATCGTTCGTGATAACGTTTGGGGTGATATTCATCAAGACTTTGCCCGCCGCGATTTTTCAATTAACGCCATGTATTACCAACCTCTAAAAGGGGTGGTATATGACTTTTGTAATGCGTTAGATGACATCAAAAATAAAACCCTTAGATTGTTGGGCCATGCGCCTCTGCGTATCGAAGAAGATCCAGTTAGATTGCTACGTGCTTTACGTTTTAAAGCCAAATTGGGTTTTGAATTTGATAAAGAGTTATCAGAGCAGTTTCACGATGATAACTGGGCTCTATTAGATCAAGTTTCTCCGCACCGATTGTATGATGAATCGCAGAAGATGTTTACCGGCGGCTACTTAGTTCCTTTATTGCCACTATTGTTTGAATATGGTGCCATTCGTCATTTAATAATCTATCCACCAGAGCAGCCAACCCGACTAGTGAATCAAGTTGCTATCAATACCGATAAGCGCATTGCTTTGGGTAAAAGTATCAACCCTGCTTTCTTCTATGCGGCGCTACTTTGGGACAATTACTTGCATCAATTGGCTAAGTTTAAAAAGAAAAATATGCCTTTTCATGATGCTCAGCTACAAGCTGCCAGTAAAGTTATCGACCGTCAGCGTATTAAGACTGCAATTCCACGTTTTGCCGAGCAGTTTATCCGTGATATTTGGGTATTGCAGCCCAAACTTGCCAATCCTAGAGTGAAACAAATTCCACAGTTAGCAGAGCACCCTCGATTTAGAGCGGCTTTTGATTTCTTGTTGTTGCGTGAGCAGTGTGATGATGAGTTGAATCCATTGTCTGAGTCAACCAATGGCATGGGAGAGTGGTGGCAAACCTATCAGACGCTCTCAGAAAAACAAAAGCAGCAAGCCATTGATAGCTTCGCTGGAGACAGTCGCCGCGGTGCTAGCAAATCAAGCCGTAACCGCAATCGAAGTCGTAACCGTCATGACAACCAAAACAGTTCGGCTGCTAAAGAGTTAGCACAGTCTACTGCTTCTGCTAAAGCGAACAATGAATCCACAGCTTATAGTCCTAAGCCTCCAAAGCAAATAGAAGCCAGTAATCCTACCCAAAATAAGCATTATGCTGCCGAAAGAGCACAACTTGAGAAGCTCTCTTTGGGTAAATTAGCAGGTGAGCAGACCTCTCAAAAAGGCCAACCAAGCCCATTATTTACCATTAATGCAGACAAAATGGCAAAACAAGTGCCACAGCAGTCTGATATTGAGAAGCAGCAGGTGAAGCAGACCAAAGCACACCAAGACGCTGCTGAGAAAGCTCAATCAGCAAAGAAAAATAAGCCTTCAAATACAGCTAAGCCTTCTGCAAAGGGTAATACTAAAGCCAGTACCGATAAAGTGATCTCTTCACAGCTGGTGGTGAAAAAAGATGTGGTGTTATTGCCAAAAGCGGAGCCTATACCCAGTCAGCGTCGCCGTCGCCAGCCTAGCCAAGAGCTTTCATACTCTGAACGATTACAAGCAGCAAAAAGTGAGCAAAATGTTGCTAAAAATCAGAAAGAGTCACAAGTGATAACCGCTAAGGCTAAGAGTGCCTCTGAAAGTAAAGTAGACAACAATCAGTCAGATACATCTGCGCTTAATCAAGCTACATCTGCACCTAAGCAATTAGTAGAATCTAAGCCTGAGCCAATAGTGACTGAGCCTAAGCAGGCCAAATCGAGAGCAACCTCAGTGGCGATTGCTGATAAAATTATCCCTAAAAGTGATCGAGTACCTGCCACACGTCGTCGTCGTGAGCCAAGTTCTACGGTCAGTGTTAGTGAAAAAAATGCCAGTAAAAACAATCAGTCATAATCTGTCATAGGGTATCAGTTATCATGGATAAAGCCTCAGCTAGTAAACGCTGTTATCTGGGATTGGGTGGTAATCTTACCAATGAGCTGGGTAGCCCTAGTCAACACATCCATAATGCAATACAAAGTTTGCAGGCACATCCTAAGGTGACTCAGGTGAAGGCCTCATCTCTTTATGCCTCTAAGCCTATGGGGCCTCAAGATCAGCCAGACTTTATCAATGCTGTTGTTGAAATTGAGACTACTTTGGAGCCTTATGACTTACTGAGCTTGTGTCAACAATTAGAGCAGCAAGCACAGCGGGTTCGTCTGCGTCATTGGGGTGAGAGAAGCTTGGATGTGGATGTATTGCTTTATGGTGATGAGCAAATAAATAGCCCTACTTTAATAGTGCCTCATCCTGGCATCACCCAGCGTAATTTTGTTCTGATACCGTTGGCTGAGCTGAATCCTACCGTGAAAATTAATGAGATTGCTATTACTGACTTGGAGCAAAGTCAGGATTGGTCAGGACTCAGTCGCTTGTCCTAGTCCTAGTCCATAATATTTAGTTGGTCTTTTATTGTTTATCTGCTTACTTCTTCTAGGTGGTCCTATATGATTACTTTATCGACTTTAAATAAATACAAAAAAGAAGGTCGTAAATTCAGCTGTCTAACTTGCTATGATGCGATGTTTGCAAAAATGATGCAGAATGCTGAGGTCGATACTATCTTAATTGGCGATAGCCTAGGTATGGTAGTCCAGGGCCATGATTCAACGTTGCCTGTGACCGTTGAAGATATGGTATATCACACTGCTAACGTGGCTCGCAGCAATAAGCATGCGCTGATTCTAGCAGACTTACCTTTTATGAGTTATGTCACGCTTGAAGATACTATTGCTAATGCTAGAAAAATTATGCAAGCAGGGGCGCAAGTGATTAAGTTAGAAGGCGGGGCAGAGCTGGTAGATAAGGTAGCAGCATTAACGGCCGCTGGAGCACCGATTTGTGTTCATTTGGGCTTAACTCCGCAATCCGTCAACGTATTTGGCGGCTATAAAGTACAGGGTAAAACAGAGGACAGCGCCGCCAAATTAATGGCGGATGTGAAGGCTGTCGTCGAAGCGGGTGCGGCAATTATTTTGCTTGAGTGTGTGCCGGCGGCTTTGGCAAAACAAGTGACGGAAGCTGTAGATGTGCCAGTAATTGGTATTGGCGCGGGTGCTGATACCGATGGGCAAGTTTTGGTGATGCACGATATGCTCGGGGTTACCTATGGCAGAGTCGCACGTTTTGTTCATGACTTCTTAACTGATGAGCGCAATCAGCAAAGTGATTATGCTGGCAGTGTAGAGGGCGCCTTTGCTTTGTTTCATAAATCGGTTATAGAGGGCAGCTACCCTCAACCACAGCATCAGTTTAATTAACTAGCCATAGCTAAGCTGTCTTGATGGCTTAGCTTTAAGATTAATATTCTAATAAAAGTTTTCAGTTAGTAATAGATCGAATCATTAGGATACCTGCATGACCACAACTTATAACTCAATTAAATCGTTACGTGAAGCGCTTAAACCATTAAGAACAAATAAAACAATAGCTTTAGTGCCTACTATGGGTAATCTACACCAAGGTCATATCTCTTTGGTAAAGCTGGCCAAACAGCATGCAGATATCGTAGTGGTCAGTATCTTTGTTAACCCCACCCAGTTTGGGGCAGGGGAAGACTTAGACAGCTATCCCAGAACTTTAGAAGCGGATACGCAGAAGTTAAAAGCAGCAGAAGCGGATTATATCTTTGCCCCTACGGTAGATGAGATGTACCCCGTTATGCCGCCTCCGACTCAGGTATTAGCAGGTAATATTAGTCAAATGTTGTGTGGTAAATCACGTCCGACCCACTTTGATGGCGTAGGTATCGTGGTCACTAAGTTGTTTAATATTGTCCAGCCTGATGTGGCTGTATTTGGCAAAAAAGACTATCAGCAGTTGGTCATTATTAAGCAGTTAGTCCGAGATTTAAGCTTTGATATACAGTTAATTGGTGGCCCCATAGTCCGTGCAGAGGATGGGCTGGCACTGTCTTCACGCAATCAGTATTTAACACAAGAAGAGCGAGCTAAGGCTCCTGAGCTTCATAAAGCGGTTCAAGATTTAGCGTTAAAATTACAAAATAGCAAAGCTACCTGTGAGACTGACCTTGAAAGCCTGATTGAGCAAAGTATTGCCGCAATTAATGCTAAAGGTTTTAAGGTTGATTATCTTGAAGTAACAAATCAAGACTTAACGCCGATTACTGAATTTGCGGGCAAGCAGTCTTGGTTAATAGCAGTAGCGGCATGGTTGGGTAAAGCGAGGTTATTGGATAACCAAGAGGTTACACTCAGCGCTTAGCTAAGCTTGATGGGCTGTTGTAGCTGATGTTTTAAATGTGGTATAGAAATAAAAGATCAAAGTTCAGCCTTTGATTTCTTACGATGTTTTTAGCGTCTTAAATAATGGGGAGATCACCGTATGTCAGTTAATCAGATCGTGGTTGATAAGCAACAACAGCCATCCACCCAGTCAGGTGTCGATGTACTTATCGTTTCAGGGCGTTCTGGTTCTGGGAAAACCTCTGTTTTGAATATTCTACAAGATCTCGGCTATTACGTTATCGATAATATGCCGTTGTCTTTATTACCCGCTGCTGCTGATAAGCTGACTGCAGATGGGGGAATTGATAAATTGGCTTTAGGGGTTGACATACGTACCCTACAAGTAGATTCCGCTAACTTTAAGAAAATTCATGCGCAGTTGGTAACGACCTATGGTCCAGACAGGGTAAGAATTATATATGTCACTGCACAAGAGCCGGTTCTAGTTGCACGTTATTCAGCAACTAGACGAGTGCATCCTTTAATGGTAATGGAAAGTTATGATATCAAAAACCTACCCAGCGCCATTAGAAAAGAAACTGAAACGCTTAGACCTATCTATAATAAAGCTAATATTATTATAGATACCACTACCCTTAATATTCATCAACTAAAAGATCAAGTGCGTGAATATGTGGGCATTGACAATAAAATTACAGTGAATTTTCTGTCATTTGGTTTTAAATATGGCGTTCCTATAGATGCTGATTTTGTATTTGATGTACGTATCTTGCCCAACCCTCACTGGGAGCCGCAGTTACGAGTAAAGACGGGTAGAGACAGCGAGATAATTGAGTTTTTTGAAGCATTTCCAGAAGTGAATGAAATGCAAAATGATCTCTATCAGTTTTTGAGTCGTTGGCTTCCTGATTTTTTACACAATAATCGGCATACAGTGACCGTTGCAATTGGCTGCACTGGTGGTAAACACCGTTCAGTATTTATTACTGAGCAACTGGCTGCCCAGCTATCAGAAGTTCTGCCTTCTGAGTTAGAGGTTAAGGTTAAGCACCGTGAAAAAGCACATTGGGGAAATTAGCACTCTTAAATTGGGGCTCAAGGTTTGACGGTATTGAATTAGATAGCAGTTGCCAATTTTTATTTATTATTAATTTGAGATTTTTATGATTGATTGGTCTGAACATGACATGCGAGTTTCTCGCACTGAACTAAAAAAAGCCCATGAGCGCTTACAGAAATTATCTGTGCCTTTGGCTGCTTTATCCAAAAAACAGATGAAGAAGCTGCCGGCAACGGAATACTTCTTGGCTGAGCTCATGGCTTTGTCTGACATTACTAGTGCAGCAGCTCGTAATCGTCAAATTAAGCGTGTGGGTAAGCTAATTAGTGAAGAGGATCGCCATGCTCTAGTAGATGCCCTGTTCCAAATTCGGTTTAGCAGTGAGCAAGCCGTGAAAATTGAAGGATGGTATACGCGCTTAAATATTAACGATGAGGGCACCTTAAAACAGTTTTGTAAGCAGTTCAAAGCAGCTGAGCGTAATAGTTTATATCAGCTTCTATTATGGATTGAATATGCCAAGCACATGAATGATGACGAGCTACTTAAAGAGTCAGAAACGGATTTGATAAGTTATATCAAAGAAGTTGCTATCTTAACTCAGTTAGATTAGGTCTCAAGCTGAATTAAGTTTTAGATATCAAGCACTTGTATAACATCATAAGCAGGCGTCTCGTAAGGGTGTGCCTGCTTTAATGCTTTTATAACATCGTTTATTTTATCTTTAGCAACCACCATCTCTACCCGCCATTCGGTTACTTGCTCAATACTATCTTGTTTACCGATATGAGGCTGACTGCCAGCTCTAGGCATGAATTGCCCAGTGCCTTGAACTTGCCAGCAGCAGTGAGAATAGTTGCCAATATGACCGGCCCCCGCTGCAAATAAAGCTTGCTTCACCGGCTCTAAGTTTGGTTCTGGAATAAATACAGTTAGCTTGTACATAGTCTTATTTCCTTATTTTAATAGTCTTATTGTCTTTTTAATACCAAAAAGCCGACTACAATTTAATCATAGTCGGCTTAGATAAAGCAAAAGTATGGCAGTAAGGCTAAGGCCTTCTTAGTTCAAGGGCACGCCAATACGCTGAGCCACTTCTTCATAAGATTCGATAACGTCACCTAGGCTCTGACGGAAGCGGTCTTTGTCTAGTTTTTTCTTGGTTTCTTTGTCCCAAATACGGCAGCCATCTGGTGAGAATTCATCACCTAGTACAATGCGGTCTTTGAATACGCCGAACTCAAGTTTGAAGTCGACTAGCATTAGACCGCCTTCATCGAATAACTGTTTTAGAACATCATTTACTTTGAAAGTAAGCTCTTTCATTTTAGCCAGTTGCTCAGGAGTTGCCCAACCTAATGCTACTGATAATGATTCGTTGACCATAGGATCACCTAGAGCGTCATCTTTAAAGAATAACTCGTAAGTAGGCGGGGTCAGAGGTTGACCTTCTTGTAAGCCAAGACGGCGTACTAAGCTACCTGCTGCATAGTTACGTACCACACATTCTACAGGGATCATCTCTAAGCGCTTTACTAGCACTTCATCGTCAGAAAGCTGCTTTTCAAAGTGAGTTTCAATAACCGCTTCTTCAAGTTTTTGCATAATGAATGCATTGAAG
>JAHHUJ010000071.1 GCA_020024075.1 Psychrobacter sp. | reverse complement strand
CTCTCTAATCATAAATATTTAAATGAGTTTAGATCATGAAGTATTCTGAAGCCCCTAATATTTGCCAAATTACAACGGCAGACTTTGACCAGCATTTACTACGCCAGGTCGCTGAAATTGAGCAAATGCTTCAGTTTGATAACTGGAATGAACAGCAGATTAGTGAGCTACTACAGCAAGATATTAACCAGTGTTGGGGGGGGGTAGAGACTGACACCCCCAAGGCTTCAGAGAGTAAGGTAGTGGCTTATTGTATTATTAGCACTGTATTTGAGGTAGCGGAAGTATTGCGGATAGGCACTCATCCAGATTATCAACGTCAAGGATTGGCGGCTAGTCTGTTGCAGGCTTTGATCAAGGCTATGCCGCAAAAGCAATTACAAAGGATCTTGTTAGAGGTAAGGCAAGATAATGGAGCAGCTATCGCTTTGTATAAAAAGATGGGTTTTGAGGTGATTCATGTTCGCAAAGGCTACTACTCTATACCCTCAAAGGAGGGCAGAGGGGAGGTCAAATGTGATGCATTGATTATGCAATATGAGCTGACAGCGCAATAATGAGCATGGCTGTATTTATGACAGAATCTTACAACCAAAAAGGCTGTACGGTTGAGGTGTTAATTAAATTTAGGACCTCATTATAATCAGGTGTTTGTGGGAAATAAGTCCAATAGTTGTTTATTAATAATTCAATGGGAGCATAATCAGTTTTGTAACTCATCTTTTTGACAGTGGGAATCCAAAAGCCCAGATACAGGTAATCTAAGTCTAAATTCTTGGCAGCTTCAATCTGAGTTAAAATACAAAGCACCCCTAAGCTGCGGGAGTTATAACTGGGGTCAGGGTCAAAAAAAGTGTAGATGCTAGACAATCCATCATTTAATCGGTCAGTTACGGCCACTGCAATGAGTTTATTATTGGGCTCTCTAACCTCCATAAATACAGAGCCTGTTGGACTGTCCACCAAGAACTGCTCGAAAGTATGTAAGCTAGGTGGGTACATATCACCATCGGCATGACGCCCAGATATGTACTTTTGGTACAAAGCATAGTGTTCTTGCGTGGCTTGGGTAGCAGCAATAAATTTAACGCTTACCTCACTATTGCGGTTGAGCACTTTGCGATAGCGCCGAGAGGGGCTGAATTCTTTTACCACCACTCGACTGGAGATGCACTGAGCACAGCTTTGGCAGTTTGGTCGATAAAAAGCATTGCCACTGCGTCTAAAGCCTTGAGTGCTTAGCTGAGTATATAGCTTAGAATCGATACTTTGATTGGGCTCTAGCAGTAAAAAAGTCAGCTGAGATACTTGATAGGGAAGGTAGCTACAAAGGCTAGGAGGAGAGAGGTTAAAGCTGTTTTGTTGCTCTAAATGCTCTTGATGAACTATATCTTTGTGGTTGACGGTATTGTCTGCGTAAGGATGCATTTTAGTTAATCCTTGCGGTTAGGTTGGGTAATAGTGGGGGAGGGGGCAGCTAGTGTTGGGCTAAGTACTGGGGCAGTTGTGTTCGCAAGTTGATTGACTGAATAACGAGTGTTAGCAAATCGAGACCACTGCAAACTTGGGCGGGATACCCAGTCCTTTAATCTAGTCAAAAAAAGCTGTCTGGGCATAATACCTGCCCCTAAGCTTTGTAAGTGTGGATTAGGCAACTGACAATCTATCAATGCTACTGCCGTATGTTGGCAAAAATTATTTAATGCCCAGAAGGCAATTTTTGAGGCATTACTCTGACGATGAAACATTGACTCGCCAAAATAGATCTGACCGATTTTTAGACCGTATAACCCACCAATCAAATTTTGGTCCTCCCAGACCTCAAAGCTGTGTGCATAACCAAGCTTATGAAGCTCAGTATAAGCTTGTATCATCTCTTCATGAATCCAAGTATCTTCGGTATAACTACGCGGTAAGCTGCAGGCGTGAATAACTTCTTCAAAGGCACTATTAACACTCCAGTGCCAAGAGCTGGCTTTGGCTAAGCGTCTTAGGGATTTACTGGGAGTAAAGGAGCTTGGGTCAAGTACGCAGCGCGGCTCAGGCGACCACCAAGCAATCGGTTCATCTTCATTAAACCAAGGGAATAGCCCTTGAGAGTATGCGGATAGCAGTGTCTGAGGGGCTAAATCAGCACCAATAGCCACCAATCCTAGACCTTCAGGATCTGCCTCATCAGGCTCTGGGAATAGATAATTACAGTCAAATAAAGCAGAGGTGGCAGGTGAGTCTTGCCAATCTTGTGAAGGGGTGCTTAAATGGCTTTGATTGTCTGAGGTCACAAAGTTTGTCCCATATCAAAAAAAGGAATTTAGTAATTAAGCCGACTAAGATAGTACGATGGGTCTAGGACTTATTAAGTATATCAATTGGTAAGTATATCAATTGCATAAGCATTGGCAATGATTAGGGTTTATTAGCATCAAAAAAAGTGCCAATCAATATTGATCAGCACTTTTATTATTTTAGCTTCATCCATTACCGATTATTCATTACCCACTATGCATTATAGAGGATGAGTTGGGGAGGATAAGTTTAGGGATATCAGCTTGAGCTTACTCATCTGCAGTTAAGGTTGAGGCGTAAGTATGATCCTTGGCATTGGTTTCATTAATTGAGTCAAGGTACTTCTCAGCATCTAATGCTGCCATACAGCCGGTACCTGCTGAAGTGATAGCCTGACGATAGACATGATCTGCCACATCACCGGCCGCGAATACCCCTTCAATGCTAGTTTGAGTCGCATTACCTTCAATGCCACTGTTCACTACGATATAGCCGTTTTTCATGTCTAATTGACCGTCAAACATTTCAGTATTTGGCTTATGACCAATGGCCACAAACATACCCATAACGTCTAACTGCTTGGTGCTGCCATCTTGTGTCGACTCGATAATCACACCGTTGACACCCATCTCATCACCTACCACTTCTTTTACTTGATGGTTCCATTCAATGGTGATGTTGCCATTTTTTACTTTTTCAAATAGCTTGTCTTGCAAGATTTTTTCAGCGCGTAGGCTGTCACGGCGGTGAACTAAGATGACCTCTTTAGCAATGTTTGATAGATATAAGGCCTCTTCAACGGCTGTGTTACCCCCACCGATAACTGCAACTTTTTGGTTTTTGTAAAAGAATCCATCACAGGTTGCACAAGCAGATACCCCTAAGCCTTTAAACTTCTCTTCTGATTCAAGCTGTAAGTACTGGGCAGAAGCACCGGTAGCGATGATTAGCGCATCACAGGTATAAGTGCCAGCATTACCTTCTAGCTTGAATGGGCGCTCGGTCAGAGTTACGGAATTAATGTGATCGTTGACAATTTCAGTGCCAAAGCGTTCGGCGTGTTCTTTCATACGAATCATCAAGTCAGGGCCGGTTAAACCATGAGCATCACCTGGCCAGTTATCGACATCTGTGGTTGTCGTAAGCTGTCCGCCCACTTGCATACCAGAGATAATAACTGGCTTTAAGTTGGCGCGTGCTGCATAAACTGCTGCTGAATACCCAGCAGGGCCTGACCCTAAAATAATTAGCTTTTCGTGGCGAGCAGCATTGGTGTCTTGTGTCATGTTTTTTCCTTATATTTTGGTGTATTTTATTTATAAGAGGGCGTTAGTTGTATAAAGGGCGTCAGTTATATAAGGGCGTAAGTACAAATAACTATGCTAATACCCTGATTCTCGACGTCTGTATTTATAAGAATGGGGGCATTTGTTTACAATAGCAAATGAGTTTAAGTTATCATGTTTATTTATATGATAAATAAGCCAGTCAAGGCTCGAAAATACAACGCAATTTGCTATTATAGAGGATTATACAGGCTAGGCTAATATTTTTGCCAAATGGCTCCTATTCACAAACCACGAACCTCTATTTACTACCATAGCTAAGTTTCAAATGTTGGGAAAAATTAATGATAACGGCACACCATCTTTATACGTTTAAAAAAGTCATTTTTACCTTGCTTGCCGTCCTTTTGTCTGCATTCTTGTTCGTTATCTTGGTTACTTATACCCCCAATGATCCTAGTTGGTCGCGTATTAGTAGTGACATGGGACAGGTGAGTAATATGGGCGGCTCTGTCGGTGCGTGGCTGTCTGATTTGCTATATACCTTTTTGGGCTGGCCAGCTTGGTGGTTAATGGCATTTTTGGCATATGAGGCGATATGTCTTTGGTGGAGCCGTGAACAAGCTTTTGGCCCTTTACGAGCTATTTCTTACGTGTTTTTGATATTGGCGAGCTGTGGGCTTATTGCCATTATTCCACAGCTTCTAGGTGATAGTACTGACAATGGTGCTCGTTTTGGCGGGATTCTAGGAGCAGAAGTTGCTACCCGCTTGGCAAGTTTGTTGACTGTCTATGGGGCAGCGGTGTTTTTGTTGGTCTTTAGCCTCATTACCATTACCTTTGCTTTTGATATTCATTGGAAGCGAGTGTTCAAACAGCTATTTAGTTTGTCATGGCTAGGTAGTGGCATACAGCGACAATCTGCAGAGAAAGAGGCAGCTGTTGAGGACAGTCAAGATTTAACAGAAGAGGCGTTATTGGCTTCACAACAAGCATTGGATGAAGACGATCATTCTCAGACAGACTCTCCTTTATTTCAGCAGCTAAAGCTATCCTTGCCTGAGGTTTCTGAAGAACAGGAAACGGAGGCTCAGTTAGAGCAGCCTAAAGCTACCCAGAAGTCGGATCCAGCCTTAAGTCATGTATTAGATGATTTCTTGGTTAATTCAGGACTGACCGAAAGTATCTTGGCATTGCATGAGCAAGAAGCGCAGCAAGCTGAGTCAGAAAAACCGCAGCCAGCTCAAGCTGAAACTAGCCAGCAACCCTCTATGACTACAGCCACAAAAAAGCAAGAGCCAAGCTTTGCATGGAATGATCAAGAGGTGATTAATGAGCTGCTTGATGAACAAGCTTTACCAGAGGCTGTGGCCAATAACTCCGAAGCCTCCTCATCTTCCTCAGTGCAATCAGAAGCCGAAGCCATAGAAACACAACCTACTACAGTAGAGAGTGAGACTACTATTAACACTGTTAAAGAGGCAACTGAGAGTGAGTCAGTGGCAGCGGTTACAGAAGAGGTTGATGATTCTACAAGCTCTGCAGCCATCGATCCTGAGTCGCAGCAGTCAGAAGTAGTGATAGATAGGGCAGTGGAAGTGCAACAAGTAGAGCAGCCAGAACCAACGATAGCTGACATTGCTGAGGTTGAGCAAGCTGGTTTTGATACGGCGGATGAGCCGGTCATAGAAGAAGAGTGGGGCACTCAACAAGATGAAGCTCAGTTTGAGCTTGATGAGGAAATAGATTTAACCCCGACCAACACCCCACCGTCTAATCCCAAAAAGCCGCATGAGCCTAGTCATGAGGACAGCTCAACGCCAGTGAGGCCAACCATACGTTTTGCTACTCCAGAGGGGGATGCTAGTAATCATATCGAAGACATGGTACCTGACAGTGACGATGAAGTGGATGAGCAAGGAGAAGTCAGCCTTCCTGAGATTCATGATGATTCGGCATTTGCTTCTAGCAGTCGTGCGATGCAGACTGCTAAGTATCGTGAAAGCTTATCGCCAATTCCAGAGCTCTCTATTTTGGATAAGCCAGACCCAGATCGTAAGCCGAGTTATACTGAATCTGAGTTAAAGCAGCTGTCTGAGCTGTTGGAGATTAAACTACAAGAGTTTAATGTCAAAGCAGAGGTGGTGAATGCCATTCCTGGGCCGGTGGTGACTCGCTTTGAAGTTGACTTAGCTGCAGGGGTGAAAGCCAGTAAGGTTACCGGTATTTCACGAGACTTAGCCCGCTCGTTATCCATGGCGTCATTGCGTGTGGTGGAGGTTATCCCCGGTAAGCCTTATATTGGTATTGAGGTGCCCAATAAAAAACGTGAAATGGTACGCTTGATTGAGCTACTAGAAACTGAAGATTATAAGAATCCAAAAGCACAAATCAGTATGGCCATGGGTAAAGATATTGGCGGTAAACCTATTATTACTGACTTAGCACGTGCCCCGCATATGCTTGTCGCTGGTACTACTGGTTCAGGTAAGTCGGTATTGGTTAACGCCATGCTGTTATCTATGCTACTCAAATACAAGCCGTCAGAGCTGCGCCTAATTTTAATTGACCCCAAGCAGCTAGAATTGGCCAACTACAATGATATTCCCCATCTGTTGACCCCTGTGGTAACGGATATGAATGAGGCGGCGAGTAGCTTAGCTTGGTGTGTGGCCGAAATGGAGCGACGTTATCAGTTAATGAGCTTACTTAAAGTGCGTAAGCTCAGTGAATTTAACAAAAAAGTCATCGCTGCTGAAAAAGCAGGTAGACCGATGCTTGATCCACTATGGCGTCCCAATGACAGTGTCAGCATCGATAAAGCGCCTAAGCTTAAGACTCTGCCGATGATTGTCATCGTTGCGGACGAATTCGCTGATATGATTATGCAGGTAGGTAAGCAGGCAGAAGAACTGATTACCCGTTTGGCACAGAAGTCTCGTGCGGCCGGTATTCACTTAATGCTAGCCACCCAGCGTCCGTCTGTGGATGTGATTACCGGTCTGATTAAAGCCAACATTCCGGTGCGAGCTGCGTTACGGGTTAACTCAAAAGTTGACTCTCGTACTATCTTAGATGCCGGCGGTGCTGAGGATATGCTAGGTAACGGTGATATGCTGTTCTTAGGTCCAGGTCAAATTGAGCCAGATCGTGTGCATGGTGCTTATGTCAGCGACGAAGAGGTCAACCGAGTTTGTGATGCGTGGCGTGAGCGAGGGGCCCCTGATTATATTGATAATATGGCAAGCAACTTCGATTTAACCAGCCCTAGCAGTAGCGGCAGTGGTAATACCTCAGGGGAAGACGATGCGCTTTATGATGAAGCAGTGGCTTTTGTGATGGAAACCCGAAAAGTATCTGCGTCAAGTATCCAGCGTAAATTCAGTATTGGCTACAACCGAGCTGCTCGTATTGTAGACTCTATGGAGGAGGCAGGTTTGGTAAGCGCTATGGGTAAAAGTGGCAAACGTGATTTGCTAATGTAGCCCGGTCTTAATACCAGATAGCATAGTATATAGTTTTATCAATAAAGGAGGCTAAGCCTCCTTTTTTTGTGGCAATTTTTTAGGTTGTTTAATAGCCGCTTAACAATCAATTTAATAGGCATTAAATTGTTTACACAATTAAACTTAAGTTAACAGTGCATGGTGTTGGTTAAGTATAAATTCATGATATAATTGCCTCGTTAACAAGAAATACAGATAAAAAAATGAGGATTACCTATGAAAACTATCGTACATAAAGCCAATACTCGTGGTCACGCAGATCATGGCTGGTTAAAAAGCAAACACACTTTTAGCTTTGCAAACTACTATAATCCTGATCGTATGGGATTTGGTGCATTACGTGTTATTAATGATGACCATGTAGAAGGAGGAATGGGTTTCGGTACTCACCCTCACCGTGATATGGAAATTATTTCAATTCCAACTGCAGGTAAATTGGCTCACAAAGACACTATTGGTACCAATGGTATTATTGAAAGTGGTGAAGTTCAGGTCATGTCAGCGGGAACAGGAATTGCTCATAGTGAAATGAATGGCAATGCGGATGTACCGGTTAAATTCTTCCAAATTTGGGTTATGCCAAACAAGCAAGGTGTTGAGCCTCGTTATCAACAGTTAAAAATTGCTGACTTGCTAACACCAAACGAGTTTAGCCAAATTCTATCGCCAAATCCTGATGATGCTGGTGTTTGGATTCATCAAGATGCTTGGTTCCACATGGGTAATTTGGAAAAAGGCGTTAGTGCCAGCTATGAGTTAAAAGGTAATCAGCATGGTGTCTATGTCTTTGTTATTGAAGGTAAAGTGAAAGTGGGTGACGAAGTATTAGATACGCGTGATGGTATGGGTATTATTGATACAAAAAGTTTTGATGTAGAAGCCTTAGAGGACTCTCGCGTGCTACTTATGGAAGTTCCTATGTAATACCACCTATGTAATACCAATAGCTAGACACTAGCGTTTAAAAAAAGCATGGAAAGCCAAGCCTGCAGGGCTTGGCTTTTTTGTTGGCTTTGGTATAAGCTGTGTATTGATGAATCCTCATAACTGAGCAAGGATAGCTATGTTTAAAGAATATCCACAATATGATGCCACCGGATTGGCAGAGCTTATCCAGTCAGGCGCTATCAGTGCCAAAGAAGCCTTAGAAGCCGCCATCTATCAGGCCAATAGCTTAAACCCTAAGCTAAATGCCATCATCCACCGCTTTGATGAGCGAGCACTTAATGCCGCCCAGCAAGGTTTAGCGCAGGGAATATTCACCGGCGTTCCCTATCTACTAAAAGATTTGAACTACTTGTTTGCTGATGAGCCTATCAAGATGGGCAGTCGCAGTGTGCATATCGTGCCGGAGCAAGACAGCGAACTGGTTAAGCGTATGCGAGCTACGGGAGTAAACACCTTTGGTAAAACCAATACGCCAGAGTTTGGCTTAATTATTACCACAGAGCCTAAGTCCTTTGGCGCCACCCATAACCCGTTTAAAAAAGGCTATAGCAGTGGTGGCTCATCAGGGGGCAGTGCAGCAGCGGTAAGTGCTGGTATTGTGCCTATGGCGGGCGGTGGTGATGGTGGCGGCTCCATTCGCTTTCCTTCTGCTTGGTGCGGGGTATTTGGCTTAAAGCCTAGTCGAGGCCGTAATCCAAGTGGTCCTATTTATGCTGAAGGATGGGAGGGGGCTGTGGCAGATCATGTGATTACGCGTAGTGTGCGTGATAGTGCTGCCATGTTAGACGCCACTGCTGGCAGAGAAGTCGGTGCTGCCTTTGTGACAGATTGCTCTGATAAAGGCCGCTTTTTACAGGCCACAAAGATCCCTTGTAAACCATTAAAGATTGCTTTAATGACAGAGCCATTATTCCCAGGCGCTAAAGTCGATAAAGAGGTGTTGGCTGTATTACAAAAAACAGGACGCCAACTTGAGGATATGGGACATAAGGTACAATATGCTGCTCCGAAGATTGATATTGATCGTATGTGGCGCGACTTCTTCACAGTGGTCTGTGCTCATACAGCCTACTTTGTCGAGGATTTAACTCTGCGTTATGGAGCACATCAAGTAGCAAATTTGGAGCCACAGACCCGTAATATGGCAATGATAGGGCGCTCATTAAGCGTAATGGATTTACTCAAAGCCAAGCAAGGTTGGCATGATGTGCAGTATCAGACTGGGCTTATTCTTGAGCAGTACGATATGATTCTATGTCCTACGGTGCCCACTACTGCGGTTAAGCATGGGGTATTACCCCCTAGCCGTATTGATGAGCTGCTACTGAATGTGACTGGTCTTATCGAAAAAGGAGTTAATCTGGGTAAGTGGATTTATAATTCAAGCTTGGTCGAGAAGCTAAGCGCACCTGTATTAAGTAAAATGGCCTTTACTACTTTGGGTAATATCACAGGATTACCGGCCATGTCGGTCCCACTAGGTATGAGCAATAAGGGTTTACCGATTGGTATGCAGTTTATTGGGCGTATGAATGATGAGGCGAGACTATTTGCCTTGGCAGCCGACTTCGAGCGGGCAGGATTATTTACTGATCCGGCTATATAAATGGCTACTTATGGTTAATTTCTTATTAACTTAGTTGGGCAGGATAATATAAAAACAGCCTATTACGACTAGGTAATAGGC
>JAHHUJ010000070.1 GCA_020024075.1 Psychrobacter sp. | reverse complement strand
CAAAGTTTTTATCATTACTGGCTTAATAAAAGCCAATGGCTTATAACAAAAATTGCTAACCGAAGCCTTCGGTTAGCAATTGATAAAAAATAAGGGGTATAAATTAGCGAATACAAGCTGAACTTACTTAAAATAATAGACCATTATAAGCATTTAGTTAAGGTTGTACGGCTATTTTTTGTTACTTAGCTTTCAATTAGCCATTATTAGCAGCTACTTGGGCTTGCTCATGTAAAGTTTGAAGCTTATAAACCTCAAAAGGTAGCTTGATAGCGTAAGATTTACAAACCGCTTCTGCCGCACCTAAAGTGGTGACATAGAATACCTTACTTTGTAAGGCATTACGACGGATTGAGAATGAATCCTCTTGAGCTTGTTTGCCTTCAGTAGTATTGATAATAAGGTCGATTTCGCCATTTTTCAAGGCATCGACCACATGAGGGCGGCCTTCGGTAACTTTATTGATACGCTGACACGCAATGCCTTGTTCAGTAAGGTATTGCTCGGTACCCGCAGTAGCCACCAGATTGAAGCCATAGTCGATTAATTGCTTAGCAACGGCAGAGATACCTGGTTTATCGCTATCGCGTACTGAGATAAATACCGTCTTATTCTCACCTGCTTCTGGTAGGCCTGGTAGGCGTTCATTAGTACCGATAATGCTCTTGTAAAAAGCTTCACCAAAAGTCTTACCCACACCCATAACTTCACCAGTAGACTTCATCTCTGGACTTAGAATGGGGTCAACCCCTGGGAATTTAGCAAATGGGAAGACGGATTCTTTTACTGCGTAGAACGAAGGTTTAATCTCTTTAGTAAAGTTTTGATCTTGTAGAGACTGACCTGCCATACAACGAGCCGCTACTTGTGCCAATGAGGTGCCAATACATTTAGATACAAAAGGTACTGTACGGGCAGCACGTGGGTTTACTTCTAGAATATAAACCGTACCGTCTTTTACTGCGAACTGAACGTTCATTAAGCCCACAACGCCAAGCTCTTTAGCCATAGCGATGGTTTGTGCACGCATCTCATCACAGATCTCATCTGATAAAGAGTAAGGAGGTAATGAACAAGCAGAGTCACCTGAGTGAACACCAGCTTGTTCGATGTGCTGCATAATACCGCCGATAACTACTTCAGAGCCGTCACTGACACAGTCCACGTCAACTTCGATGGCGTCATCTAAGAAGCGGTCTAATAGTACAGGCGCTTCGTTCGAAGCTTGTACCGCAGTACGTAGATAATGCTTAAGCTCTTCTTCGTTGTAGACAATTTCCATTGCACGGCCGCCCAATACATATGATGGACGAACGACTAAAGGATAGCCCACATCTTTGGCTTTTACTAAGCCGTCTTCCATGCTAGTTGCTAAGGCGTTAGGTGGCTGAATTAAGTTTAGCTGCTGAATCATGTGCTGGAAACGCTCACGGTCTTCAGCGCGGTCAATAGCGTCAGGTGAAGTACCAATGATATTAACCCCAGCTGCTTCTAGCGCACGAGCAAGCTTCAGAGGTGTCTGACCACCGAACTGAACGATAACGCCTTCAGGCTTCTCGATACGTACAATTTCCAACACATCTTCAAGGGTGATTGATTCGAAGTATAAGCGGTCAGAGGTATCGTAGTCGGTTGATACCGTCTCTGGGTTACAGTTCACCATAATGGTCTCATAACCGTCTTCACGCATTGCTAATGCGGCGTGCACACAGCAGTAATCAAACTCAATACCTTGGCCGATACGGTTTGGACCCCCACCGATAACCATGATTTTTTTATTATCGGTTGGATTGGCTTCACACTCATCATCATAAGTTGAGTACATGTAAGCTGTTGAGGTGGCAAACTCAGCGGCACAAGTATCGACACGCTTATAAACAGGGAATACTTCTAAGTCCCAGCGTTTTTTGCGCAGCTGCTTTTGTGACACACCAAGTAGTTTGGCCAAACGTAAGTCTGATAAGCCTTTACGTTTAAGCTTGCGTAAGCTCTTAGCAGTTAAGCCGCCAAAGCCAAGTTGTTTTACTTGAGCTTCAGTTTTGACGATATCTTCAATTTGCACTAAGAACCAAGGATCAATGTTGGTATAGCCAAAGACATCTTCCACACTAAAGCCTAGGCGAAAAGCATCTGCAATATAGAAGATGCGCTCAGGAGTTGGTACGGTTAAGCGTTGTTTGATTTCAGACTTAACTTTATCTTCGCTAATTTTCCCAGCTTTTAACGCCGCAAAGTCAATTTGCTCATCAAAGCCGTCAGCGCCTGTCTCTAAGCCGCGCAGTGCTTTGTGCATTGACTCTTGGAAGTTACGGCCGATAGCCATGACTTCACCCACAGACTTCATCTGAGTTGAAAGGATGTTGTCCGCTTGTGGGAACTTCTCAAAGTTAAAGCGAGGAATCTTAGTGACGACATAGTCGATTGATGGCTCGAAGCTGGCTGGAGTTTGACCGCCAGTAATGTCATTTTGAAGCTCATCTAAGGTGTAACCTACTGCTAATTTAGCAGCGATTTTGGCGATAGGGAAGCCAGTCGCTTTAGAGGCTAGAGCTGATGAACGAGACACACGAGGGTTCATTTCAATCACGACCATACGGCCTGTTTTTGGGTTAACCCCAAATTGTACGTTTGAGCCCCCAGTTTCAACCCCAATCTCACGCAGTACAGCCAATGAGGCGTTACGCATGATTTGGTATTCTTTATCAGTTAGGGTCTGAGCTGGTGCTACCGTGATTGAGTCACCGGTATGCACGCCCATCGGGTCAAAGTTTTCAATCGAGCAGATGATGATGCAGTTGTCGTTCTTATCACGTACCACTTCCATCTCATACTCTTTCCAACCGATTAATGATTCGTCGATTAATAGTTGGTGAGTAGGGGATAGGTCAAAACCGCGCTCACAGATTTCGATAAATTCATCGCGGTTATAAGCGATACCACCGCCTGAGCCACCCATGGTGAATGAAGGACGAATGATACAAGGGAATCCAAGCTTGGCTTGAATTTCAAACGCTTGTTCCATGGTTTCAGCAATTTCAGCACGTGGACACTCAAGACCAATACGCTTCATGGCTTGGTCAAATAGGTCACGATCCTCAGCCATTTCGATGGCTTCTTTGGTAGCGCCAATTAGCTCAACGTTGTATTTCTCTAATACGCCGTTTTTATCTAGATCTAGCGCACAGTTTAGTGCGGTTTGACCACCCATAGTGGGTAGAATGGCATCTGGACGCTCTTTGTCGATGATTTGCTCAACTGTCTGCCAAGTGATCGGCTCGATGTAGGTGGCATCTGCCATAACTGGGTCAGTCATGATAGTGGCAGGGTTTGAGTTGACTAGAATAACACGGTAGCCTTCTTCACGAAGTGCTTTACATGCTTGAGCGCCAGAGTAGTCAAATTCACACGCTTGTCCAATAACGATTGGACCTGCGCCAATGATTAGAATGCTTTTGATGTCGGTACGTTTTGGCATAAGTCTCTCTTTTATATAATTAGTTCTGCGTAAGTTCTTTAGCAATCCGATTAAAACGGCAGGTTAAGCTTGTTTGGTTTGTTGCATCATCTTCGCAAATTTATCAAATAAAGACGACGATTCATTAGGACCAGGGCTGGCTTCTGGGTGGCCTTGGAAGCTAAATACCGGCTTGTTGGTCAGCTCAATACCTTGGTTGGTACCGTCAAATAAAGAGCGGTGCGTTGCTTTGATATGGGCAGGCAAGCTGTCTTCATCTAAAGCGAAGCCGTGGTTTTGACTGGTAATCATTACCACTTTTGTCTCTAAGTCTTGCACCGGGTGGTTGGCACCATGATGGCCTGTTTTCATTTTCATGGTTTTAGCGCCGCTAGCAAGACCAATAAGCTGGTGACCTAGGCAGATGCCGAAAGTTGGGATGTCGGTTTCTTCAATGATATGACGCACGTTTTCGATGGCGTAGTCACAGGCTGAAGGATCGCCAGGACCATTAGATAAGAAGATACCGTCTGGATTCATAGCCAGTACATCGGCAATAGGAGTCTGGGCAGGAACCACAGTCACTTTACAGCCTCTATCTACTAGCATACGTAAGATGTTGGTTTTTGCCCCAAAGTCATATGCCACGACATTGAACTTAGGCTCGATATGCTCGCCTAGCTTCTTGAAATAGCCTCCAGTTTTACTTTCAGTAACACCGTGTACACCGCGGTCTGCAAGCTCCCAAGTGCCTTCGGTCCAGACGAAGCTTTCTTTACTTGAGCATTCTTTGGCCAAGTCTAATCCTTCCAGACCTGAGAACTCATTAGCAAGCTTGATGGCTTGTTCAATGTCAGCATCGGTAATCGTTTCACCATTTGAAGCGGTGAAGATACAGCCATTTTGTGACCCTTTTTCACGAAGAATACGGGTTAGTTTGCGAGTATCAATCTCAGCAATGGCCACCGTCTCATGACGCTTAAGATAATCCACCAAGCTTTCAGAGCTACGGAAGTTTGATGTGGTCATAGTGATATCACGGATAATTAAGCCTTCAGCCCAAACTTGATGTTTGCGATGGATATCACCAGACTCGCCATCCTCCGTATTGGTTCCTGTATTACCAATATGAGGGTAGGTTAGGGTAACGATCTGTTTGGCATAGCTGGGATCAGTTAGGATTTCTTGATATCCTGTCATTGATGTATTAAACACCACTTCACCGACGCGACTGCCTGCTGCACCTATCGAGATGCCACGGAAGATGCTGCCATCTGCTAAAGCTAAGATCGCCTCGACTTCATTTACGCTATTATGTGTTGTGTCTTGGTGTATGCCCATATTCCTACCCTTTAAATTCGTGTTTATCATGACCTGACATTGGTTAAAGTTGCGACCGATTGAGTGCTATAAAAAATGAGTGTTGTCAAATTTTAGCCACAAAAAAGCGAGTAAGACAATAACAGAAAACAACAATATCACTAAAGTAATGGTCATTAGTGAGTGTTGCTAACTGGGTCATGTCTACTCGCTTAGGTACAGATTTCGCGTATTATACAAAACCTTACTCTAAATGGCTAGGCAATCCTGAAAATAATAAGTAAAAAGTTGGTTTTTGGTTACAATCACAAATCATAGCTGTTTATTAAAACTGATAATGCAGCGCCACTTGATAAGAGTCAGGGGCTAAATTTGCGGCGACAGTCAAGTCATCATTGTAGTAACTCTTAGTCAAAAACATACTGCTGGCTATACCTAGGGCTGCACCAGCCAATACGTCAGAGGTATGATGTTTGTCCGCCTCAACTCGGCTATAGCCGACAAAGGTTGCTCCAATATAGGCAGGGATACTCTTCTCAAAGCCATAACGCTTATGGATAAAACTGGCCCCTTGGAAAGCGATAGAAGTATGTCCTGATGGAAATGAATCATTGTCACTGTGATCAGGACGATCTTTATCGACGACTGACTTTAGACCATAAGTTGCCACTGCGTTAGTGGCAAAGGACTTATAAAACTGCTGGCGTCCTTCAGGGTCATCCATATAATAAGTGGAGCCATAGGCGTAAGCAGGAATGGCCACCATCACAATATCGCCAGCCGTTTCTATGTCTGCATTAGCAGGGGTCGCTACTAGCGCTGTACCAGATAGAAGTAGGGCAGCAGTTAATTTTTTATGCTGATTAAGCATCGGTTTTTTCCTAATAATGTTCAATATCTACCCTTGATTCAAGGGGTTGTTTTATATTTAATTAATTTCATTTTTAACAAATGGTTAGCTGCCTTCAGTGCGTTTTTTATATTGAATAGAGTTATATAAAGACAAGCCAATAAAGGCCACACCGATTAGACCCGTGACTAACTCAGGGACATGGAACTTCATGGACAACAGCATAATAATTGCCAACGCACCAATGGCATAGTGCGCCCCATGCTCTAGATACACAAACTCACTTAAAGTGCCTTTATCTACCAGATACAGAGTCATAGAACGTACAAACATAGCACCGATGGCCAGACCTAACATGATGATAATCACGTCATTGGTAATCGCAAAAGCACCAATTACGCCATCGAAGCTGAATGAAGCATCTAACACTTCTAGGTAGATAAAACCGGCGATACCGCCCTTTAAGATAGTGGACGACACGCCAGCGGTATTGGTAATGACATTACCCTTTGCATCGGTAATCACTTCGTCTTCATCAGAGTCCGTGCCACCTTCAAGGAGACTAGATAGCACGTTGACCCCAAGATAAACTAAGATACCCCAGATACCTGCAATTAAGATGGCAGGTTCTTTAGCTTCTTCTACCCAGCTTAATGAGATCATCAGTACCACGATGGCCACAAAAGTACTCATGGCATCAACTTTACTAAAGCGGGTTAGCTTACGCTCAAACCAATCAAACCAACGCACCTCTTTATCACCAAAGATAAAGGTTAGGAATACCAATAATAAGAACATACCCCCGAAGGCTGAAATTTCAGCATGGTGAGCATTTAGATGGGCCGCATATTGAGCAGGCTCATTGAGGGCCAAGTGAATGACTTCCATAAAGCCTAATTTGGCAGTGACTGCGACAATGACAATGGGGAATATCAAGCGCATACCAAATACAGCGACTAAAATACCCACAGTTAAGAATATTTTTTTCCAAAAGTCATTCCATCCTTTAAGGATAGAGGCGTTAACCACCGCGTTATCGAAGGATAAGGAGATTTCCATGATGGCTAAGATGGCGGTAACCGCAAGGGCAGTTATTAAACCACTGACACCTCCATGCGAGAATCCCCACCAAGCAGCGACGGCCAAACAGACAACGGTAAATATAAAATCGAATAAAAAGTGACGCATAGATTATCCAGTAAAAGGGCTATTTGTTGAAATTGATAGTGGTCTATTAGTTGTTTTGCTCATTAGTTTGGCTTGCTAATAGGTAAGCTATTAATAAACCAGTATCCAGTATAAATAAGCTAACTATAAATTAGTAATAGATTAATACAATTTTAAGATGTGATAATAACACGGCAAAAAAATACAATAAATTGACTTATACAGAAATGCTTAGATAATTACTCTTTATGAGAACAAAAAATGAGAACAAAAAATAGCCAATAGCATAGGATACAGTCATTTTATTAAATTTTCGGTAAATTAATGCTAACCTAAAGACTTTTAAGACCAATAGTTTGTAATACCAGAGACTTTGAATGCTCATGGATGTCATCAAAAGTTATTAATAATAATATAAAGACATTATTACTCAGCTATGACTAAAGTTGTGATTGAGCAATCATATATAGACCAGTTGTTTTATAACCAGTGATTTTATAAAAGGATGTTATTCATGATTTTTAAATATTTAGAAAAAACCCCACAATTTGCCACCCCTTTTCAAGGCTGGATTGCAGACAGTGCCCAGGTTATCGGTGACGTTTATTTGGGTCATAAGTCCAATGTTTGGTTTGGTGCCGTTATTCGCGGCGATAATGAGCGCATTAATATTGGTAATTATACCAATGTGCAAGAAAACGCGGTTATCCATACCGATGCTGGAATAGAGGTTAATATTGGCGATTATGTTACCATCGGTCACTTAGCGATGTTACATGGCTGTAGTGTGGGTGAAAATAGCTTAATTGGCATTGGTGCAGTGGTGTTAAATAACGCCAAGATTGGCAAAAACTGTATTATTGGTGCCAAAGCCTTAGTCACTGAAGGCAAAGAAATTCCCGATAATTCATTGGTGATGGGCGCGCCAGCTAAAGTGGTCAAAACTTTAAGTGATCAGCAGGTAGCTATGCTGAAGATGTCCGCGTTACATTATGCTCAGAAGGCTGAACAGTTTAAAACTGGCTTACAGCAGATTGAGGCACCTGAGTAGTAGGTAACTGGTATTTTAGATAACTGGTATTTAACAAATAGGCCTTAAAAAATAGGCTTTAATGAACAAATTCATATCAATATTTTGGGTAAAGAGGGTGAGAGGCTAAATGCAGAACCAAGCAGTGAACAGTTCGCTAAATAACCAGACAGATGCGGTAAATAACAGTAAAGAATTGGCTTTATTTGACTTAGATCACACCTTGATTGATGTGGATAGTGATTATCTATGGGGTGAGTATATTGTCAAAAATGGCTTGGTTGATGAGGCGCAATATAGAACGGCCAATCAAAGATTTTATGAAGAGTACATAGCGGGTACTTTAGATGCCACTGAGTACAATGAATTTGTGGCAGACTTCTTAACTACCTTGCCGCTAGAGCGACTTTATGAAATTAGAGAAGCGTATATCAACACTGAAATTGAACCACACATTCGCCCTCAGGCTATTGAAGCCATGCAAAGACATCTTGAAGCAGGGCATGATGTGGTTATTATCTCGGCTACCAATGACTTTGTGGTGTCAGCCATTGCCGAGCGTTTTGGTATTGAAGCGGCTAACGTGTTAGCTACTCCGCTTGAAGTAAGGGATAATCGCTATACTGGGAAATTAACCGACAAACCTAACTTTAAAGAAGGTAAAATATACCATCTTAATAAATGGTTAGAGGCCAAAAAAGAGCAGGGTGTCACTTATAGTAAAACCTATGGCTACTCTGATTCAAAAAACGATCTGCCTTTATTAGAGTGGGCCGATGTGCCGGTAGCTGTGACCCCAGATGAGGTGTTGCATGCCCATGCTTTAGCGCACCACTGGGCAGTTGAAGACTGGTCTATCTAAGCGGCTTTGGTCTCACCCAGACACTATAGTTTTAAATTTTTGGAATATTTATGGAAATTAACCAGTACCAAGAGCAAATTAAAGATTTAAGCGAGCGTTCAAAGGATTTACGGAGGTATCTTTGACTTTGATGGTAAGTCAGAGCGCCTAGAAGAAGTCAATCTTGAGATGGAGAATCCAGAGCTTTGGAACGATCCAGAGCGTGCGACCCGAATCAGTAAAGAAAAAAGCCAACTTGATGGCGTTATCAATACTATCACTGGCCTTGAGACCACCCTTGAAGATGCAGCGGCTATGCTTGAGTTGGCAGTGGAGGCTGATGATGACAGCCTGCTGGCCGATGTGCAAAGCGAGCTTGATACGGCGCAAGCCAAAGTCGAAGATCTAGAATTTAAGCGTATGTTCAACGGTGAAATGGATGCCAACAACTGCTTCGTTGATATCCAGTCTGGTAGTGGTGGTACTGAAGCTCAGGACTGGGCGGAAATGCTACTGCGTATGTATACGCGTTGGTGCGAGTCGCATGGATTTAAGGTTGAGATTATCGAGGTATCAGCGGGTAGCGTGGCTGGGGTTAAGTCCGCTTCATTCAAGGTGAGTGGTGACTACGCCTTTGGCTGGCTACGTACCGAGACTGGGGTTCACCGTCTAGTGCGTAAGTCTCCATTTGATAGTAACAATGGTCGCCATACCTCATTTGCTGCGGTATTTGTGTCGCCTGAGATTGATGATGATATTGAGATTGATATCAATCCTGCAGATTTGCGAATTGATACCTACCGCTCAAGTGGCGCTGGTGGTCAGCACGTAAACACCACCGACTCAGCGGTACGTATTACCCATGAGCCGACGGGTACTGTGGTTCAGTGTCAAAATGAGCGCAGTCAACACGGCAACAAAGCGACAGCGATGAAGATGCTACGTGCCAAGTTGTATGAGCTTGAAATGCAAAAGCGTATGGAAAAACAACAAGCCGTGGAAGATAATAAGTCTGATGTGGGCTGGGGCAGTCAGATTCGCTCGTATGTGTTAGATGACTCACGTATCAAGGACTTGCGTACTGGTGTTGAAACCTTTAATACCGGTGCTGTATTAGACGGTGACTTGGATCAGTTTATTGAAGCTAGTTTGAAGGCGGGGTTGTAGTAGTCTGCTTAATGTATTAATCTGTTGTTTATTAACTATTAAGTATAATTACGCAAAATTAAGGTGATAGACCTATTTAAGCGACTGGTAATTATTATTGAATGGTCTGAAGGTAGAGCGAAGCCAATTCAATAATAATTACCCGTCGTATCACAAACTATGCGTATGTTCAGTTATTAAA